>RFKJ01000636.1 GCA_003694325.1 Deltaproteobacteria bacterium | reverse complement strand
GTGGCGCCCCCCGGCCGCAGCGTCTACGTCCCCGGCCACTGGGAGGTGCGGCGCGGACGCCGGGTGTGGGTCAAGGGCACCTGGCGCTGACCCCGCGACCGGCCCGCTCCCGCGGGCCTCCTCGACGCCGCCCCCCTGCCGGGTCCCCGGTCCCCCCGACCGGGGACCCGCTGCGTCCGGGGGTCGGCTGCGCCGGCAGGGCGGGCCGAAGACGCCGCGCCCCCCCTCAGGGGTGCAGTTCGCTGACGTCGTCGATCCCCAGCATGGCGACGAGCGTGGCGTAGACGCGGACGATGCGCTCGACCTGGGCGACGGGCAGCAGCACGCCGGCCCGCATGACCCCCCGCTGGACCTCAGCGAACAGGTCCGCGGCGTCCCAGTCATCGCCTCTCGTCCCCACGAGGTCCCGGGTCACCTGCACCGTCGCCTTGACGACGTAGGGCGACAGCGTCACGCCGTCGGCCCGCACCCAGGCCACGACCTCGCGGACGAGGTCGTCGAGGGTCAACCAGCCATGCCCGGTGGTCCGGAAGCTCGGTTCGGCCCGGCCGGGCAGTCCGGGGATCGGCGACACCTCAGCCCCCCATCCGCGCGACAGCGACGACAGCGGAGCCGGGGACCGACGAACTCGGCGATGCCATGGGTCAATACCTCAGGCTGGACCAGAGCCGGATTGTATCGTTGGAATACCGCGACCCGCCACGCTCGATCCGCATGACGTAGCCGGCGCCGACCCGGGCATGGTCGTCGAGCAGGTGCCCGGTGACGCCCAGGTCGATGGCCGCCACGTCCCCGGCGTCGTCGCTGTCGGTGTCGTCGTCGAAGATCGAGACGCGTACCGCCGGCTCCACCGGCCCCAGGCCGTAGCTGACCTGCCCCAGCGCCCCCCAGCGATCGGTGGTGGCGAACACGCCGGGAACATCCACGTCGGTGTGGACCGGCTGGAGCCGGGCGAACCGTCCCTCGGCCAGGATCGAGAGGCCCGCCACCCGCAGCATCACGTCGCCCCCCGCCGACGCCGTGGTCGTCGAGATGTCGGCGTCGTAGTAGCCATCGACCCCCACCCCGATGGTGAATCCCTTGTTGGGGCCCCAGGTCCGATAGGTCCGCGCCGGACCGACGGCCACCTCGGCCCGAGCCGCCAGCAGCTCGCCGGTGTTGTCGTCCCCGAAGATCCCGCCGTTGCCGTTGTAGGCGCCTCCCCGCAGGCGGAACCGGGCAGCGCCCGTCGTCGACCAGTCGACCGAGACCCCCGCCTCCCGTCCGGGCACCAGCCACTCGCTGAGCACGGCGCGCTCGGCCAGGGCGAGCTGGCTGCTGCTCATCAGGGCCTCCCGCCCGACGGGCGGCTTGATGACCCCGGCGTCGATCCACAACCGGTGCCCCGGGGAGAATCCCAGCGCGGCATCGACGAGCTGGATGTCGGTATCGTCCTCGGACAGGGCGTCGTAGGCCGGGCTGGCGCCGACCGTGACCACGTACCGCACCGTGTCGCCGTCACCCTCCAGCCCGATCCGCGCCCGGCGGATCTTGACGCCCGTGTCGTCTTCGGGATCCCCGTAGCTGGCCGGATCCGCCTGCGGCTGTTCGTCCATGTCGTAGACGGTCCCCCACACCTGGACCAGGGCCGTCGGCCGGGGCGGAGGGAGCGGCGAGTTGGCGTCGGCGTCGGCATCGGGCCCGGCCGCGGCCGCCGCCACGAGGGACAGACTCATCAACGAGGTCGACAGCATGGGCTTCCTCTCCGTGCACCGGGCCCGCGGGGGCGCTACTATAGCCCGCGATGCCAATCCGCCCCGCACGCTCCTCGTCGCGCCTGCCTTCGGCGCTCCTCCTGGTCCTGGTCATCGCCGGCTGCACCGACGACCTGCCCCGCGCCTCGGCGCGCGTCGTCGCTGAACTGGACGACACCATCGGGGGCCCCAAGGCGCTGCTCCGCCCGGGCGACCTGCTGCTCGAGAACGACCGGATCCGGCTGGGCATCCTCGGCGCCCGCCCCAGCCTGGGCCCCCACACCTCGGGGGGCAGCCTCGCCGACGCCGACCTGCAGCGCAACGACGACCGCTACTCCCACGGCCATGGCAACGACCGCCTCGCCGAGCTGTTCTCCACGGTCAACATGACGGTGGCCCGCGTCCACGACGAGGGCGGCACGGTGGCCATCGTCGCCGACGGCAGCGACGGCGGCCCCGCCGAGATCTGCACCGAGGGACCCTACGAATCCTTCATCACGATGCTCGACGGCCTGTGGCCGCTGGTTCGCAGTCCCGAGTACCGGATCCGCACCGACTACATCCTGGAACCGGGCAGCGCCGCAGTGCTCATCCGGACCGTGGCCACCGTCGTCGAGGACCGCGACGACGGCACCGGGTCCGGCTGCGACGGTCCCCTCGGCACGGACGTCGCCGAGGCCCCCGGCTCCGACGACGTGATGCCGATCATCGAGCTGGCCATGGAGACCGGCCTGGCCTTTGGCGACTTCTACCTCCAGGGCGGGGATGTCGACGTCTTTGCCCCCGACATCGGCTTCGACGAGGAGGGCTACGTCTACGACCTGACCCGGGATGGCGCCAACACCTTCCAGGACCCCATCGCGGTCGATTTCCTCGCCGGTGCCAGCGAAGACGTCTCCTACGGACTGATGGCGGCATCGGGCCGCCTGTTCGTGCCGATGTTCACCAGCAGCCAGACCGTGGCCGTCGGCGGCGGGAT
>RFKJ01000635.1 GCA_003694325.1 Deltaproteobacteria bacterium | reverse complement strand
GTCACCGTCATCGGGCAGGGCGGGTCCTCGCCCCGGTCCAGCGGGGCGCGGATGCTGGTCTACGCCGATGGCGGCATCGTGGGAACGGTCGGCGGCGGGACCTTCGAACATCGCCTGGTGGCCGAGGCCCTGGAGGCCATCACCACCGGCCGCCCCCGCCGCTACGCGGTGAACCTCACCCGCGACCTGGGCATGTGTTGTGGGGGGGAGATGGAGGCCTTCGTGGAGCCGCTCCAGCCTGTCGAGGACCTGGTCATCCACGGCGCCGGCCACGTCGGTGCCGCGACCGCTCGGATCGCCGCCGCCCTGGGGTTTCGGGTCACGGTGGTCGATGAACGGGACGAGATCCTCGATGCCGCCGATCTCCCGCCGTCGGTGCGCCGCGTGGACGCCGACCCCCGGCGGGTGATCGACCAGCTCCCCACCGGTCCCCTCGCCTACCACCTGGTCGTCACCCACCAGCACAGCCTCGACCAGGATCTCGTCGAGCTGCTCCTCCCCCGGGACCTCCGCTGGCTCGGCATGATCGGGAGCCGGACCAAGGTGAAGCGCTTCCTGTTCCGGCTCCGGGCGGCGGGCATGGACGAGGAACTGTTCGCCCGCCTCCACGCACCCGTCGGGGTGGACATCGGCGCCGAGACCCCCGAGGAGATCGCCGTCAGCATCGCGGCCGAACTGGTCGCCGTCCGCCGTCGACACGCCCGCCCGGTGCCCCTGCTGGCCGAGTCCCCGGTCGCCGGGACTCCGGGCCGCTGAAGCGTCCGTCACCGTTCGAGGCGGCGGCGGATCCGACTCACGTAGGCGTCGACATCGGCGGTCTGCTCGATCACCTCGGCGACGACGCCCTCCTCCACGAGTCGATCGGTGTCGTGGGTCCGCAGGGTGGTCGACGCCAGGATCACCGGCCGCTCGTCCTCGCCCCAGGGCAACCGGGCGATGGCGTGGGGGTCGATCTCCCCGTCGTCGAGGTGGACGACCACCACCCGGACCCGGCGACGACCGAGCAGGAACCCCACCTTCACGGGGTCGGTCGCCGCCAGCACCTCGATCGTCCCATCCAGGGTGAGGAACTCGGCCACGAGCTGGGCGAAGTCCCGCTGGCGGTGGACCAGGAGGACGCCGGGCGGGCGGGCGGCCGGAGCCGCGGAGGCGACGAACTCGGGCGGCAGCGGGTAGTCGTGCTCGCGGGCGAAGCGCAGCAGCTCCTGCAGGGCGATCCGGCGGTGGCCCCCGGGTGTCCGCTGGGACTTCAGCCGACCCTGGCGGGTCCAGTTGACCACCGTGGTGATGCTCACTCCCAGCAGCCCGGCGACCTGGTGGGTGGTGAAGAAGGTCGGGACGTCACGGCGGCGGTGGCCACGGGGTGCCATGTCTCCTCCAGAAACCCAGAAACCCAGAAACAAGGCGAGCCGCCGGCGATGCGGCGGCTCCGGGGAGGCGTGCGCCCCTTGGGGCGGCTTGCCTCACATGATGCGGAACCGGAAGAAGGTCTCGCCGATGATCACCTCTTCACCGCCGAACAGGCGCCGCTCGGTGATCAGCTCGCCGTTGACCAGGGTGCCGTTGCTGGACTTGTTGTCTTCGATGTAGAAGTTGCCGCCCCGCCGGAACAGCCGGCAGTGGAAGCGGCTGACCTTGGAGTCGTTCTTGATCTGGATGTCGTTGTCGCGACCGCGGCCGATGGTCAGGACCTCGCCGGTGAACGGGTAGATCTGCTCCTCGGCGGTGCCCTCCTGGTAGAGCAGCAGCGCCCGCCGCGGCTCCTCCTCCCCGCCGGTGGCGGGTTCATCGACCAGGTCGCCGTCGAGGTCCACCGCGATCTCCTCGTCGGCGTCGGCCGGACCCTCGTCCCCCACCAGGTCGAGCTGGACCTCGGCGCCGTCGGCTTCCGCCAGGAAGTCGTCCCCGTCGTCGAAGCCGAAGTCGACATCGGCGCTGGGTTCGTCGCCTGCATCCTCGGCAGCGTCCGCCGCCTCGATGATCGAGACCTCGGAGTCCGTGGCGGCGACCGCCTGCTCGACGGGGTTGTCGTCGAACACCGCCGAGACGTCCTCGCGCATGCCCGAGGCGACTTCGCGCTGGCCGCTGGGGGCCACGTCTTCGACGACCGGCTCGTCGGCGGGGATGCCGCTGTCGACGCCGGCGCGGGCCGCCAGCTCCGCCCACCGGTCGATGGCGCCCTGCAGCTTCTCCCGGTCGGCGTCCAGCTCGGCGAGGCGGTCGGCGGCGCTGTCCAGCGTCGCGCGCAGGTCCGCCGACTGGGCCTCGAACTCCTCCTCGCTCAGCTCGCCGATGGTCTGGCGCAGCAGCAGCTCCTCCATCGCCTCGTCGGCGCCGGCCTTGTCCTCGTTGATCTTCGCCTTGGCCGCGTCGATCTCGGACACCGCCTCCAGCAGCTTGGGGACGATGGGCAGGATGCTGTCCGCCACGGTCGCCGACTTGACCTCGTGATCGAGGATGACCTTCTCGATCACGGCCTTGGAGAACTTCTCCGCCTGGGCCTGGGCCTTGTCGATGTAGTCGCGATGCTTGGCGTACTGGTCGAGCAGTCCGGAAAACTCTGTCAGCAGTTCCTCGTGCGCCATGGCGGTGTTTCTCCGGTTCAAGGGGAGCGGGTCGGTCGGGGACCGGTCGTGCGGGAGGGTTCGTGCAGACCGGGTGGCGGGTGCGGGCCCGATGGCCCCGGTCTCGGCTGCGGAGGTTCCTGATAGTAGACCGTCGCTCGCCCTGTCAAGCCGCCGGTCGCCGGCATCGGGATCCGGGACATCATGGGGCAAGCGGGCCGGCGAGCTGCCGGCGCCGACGGCGGGCGATTCGGGCCGCATCCCCCGCCGCGGCGGCCTTGATCACCAGGTCCAGGGCGAGCACCGGGATGGTGGCGGGGATCGAACGCTCCCCGAACAGGTTCCAGGCGGCGGCGCCGAGGATCACGGTGTCCATGGCCGCCCATCCCGCCGCGGCCTTCCACTCTCCCATCGCCATGTGCCCGGCCCCGGCGTACACCAGCGAGGCCCCTCCGACGACTGCCGGCGGGGGATGGGCGGGGGGGGCGGCGCGCAGCGCGTCCAGCGCCTGCTGAGCCTCGGCGACCTCGGCCAGGAATTGCGACAGCGGGAAGGGCTCGCCGTCGCGCTCCACCGCGACGACCTGGTCCACCGGGACATCGACGAACCGGTTGTCCCCCGACAGGCGGAGGATGCCGTCGTCGACGCCGACGTACCCCCCCTCGACGTGGGCGCCCCCCACGAGGTCGAGGGCGAGCGCGTCGTTGCCGTCCAGCGCCGCCGCCGGACCCGACAACGCCAGCAGCAGGGCGATCACAGGTAGCCCACGTCGTGGGCGAGGTTGCCGAACAAGGTGAACTGCCCCTGGAAGGCCAGCTTCACCGTGCCGGTCGCCCCGTTGCGCTGCTTGGCCACGATGACCTCGGCGACCCCCGGTTCCGTGGTCGTCTCGGGGTTGTAGTACTCGTCCCGGTAGATGAACATGATGACGTCGGCGTCCTGCTCGATGGCCCCCGATTCCCGCAGGTCGCTCATCACCGGCCGCTTGTTGGGCCGGGACTCCACGCCGCGGTTGAGCTGCGACAGGGCCAGCACGCACACGTCCAGCTCCTTGGCGATGGCCTTCAGGCCCCGGCTCGACGCGCTCACCTGTTCCTGCCGGGAGACCCGCGGGTCGCCCTGCATCAGGCCGATGTAGTCGACGACGATCAGGCCCAGCTCGGGCACCTGGCTTTTCAATCGTCGGCACTTGCTGCGGATCTGGGTGATCGTGAGCCCCGGGGTGTCGTCGATGTGCAGGGGCAGGTGGTACAGCTCCTCGGCCGCCGCCTGCAGCCGCGGCCAGTCCTCGTCCCGGGACAGGTCGCCGGTGCGGACCTTGTTGGCGTCCACCCGGGCGGTCGAGGTCAACAGCCGGGTGGCGAGCTGTCCCTTGGACATCTCCAGGGAGAAGACCCCGACCCCCCGGCCCTGCATGGCGACGTTGCGGGCGATGTTGAGGGCCAGGGCGGTCTTGCCCATCGCCGGGCGCGCCGCGAGTACCACCATGTCGGTGGGGTGGAGGCCGGCCAGCTTCCGGTCGAGGTCCACGAAGCCCGTGCTCACCCCCGAGACACCCCGAGCGCCGTCCTCGGCCTCCTCGAATTGCCGGGCGAGATCCTCGATGCGCACGAATTCCTGGTCCACCACCTCCGACAGCGCGTGCCAGTCCCGGCTCTCCTTCTGCTGGGTCACCTGGAACACGGTGGACTCGGCGAAGTCGAGCAGCTCCGCCAGCTCGTCCTGTCCGGCCAGCGCCCGGTCGGCGATCTCCCGGGCCGCCGTGATCAGCCGCCGACTGACCGCTCGCTGGCGGACGATGCGCGCGTAGTACTCGACGCTCTCGACGCTGGGCACGTGGTCGGGCAGGGTGCTGACATACGCCAGCCCCCCCATCTCCTCGGCCCGGTCGGCGGCGACGATCCGCTCGACCACCGCCACGACCTCGGTCGGCTCGTCCCGCTCCGCCATCTCCTGGAGGAGGCGGAACAGCGCCCGGTGCTTGTCGCTGAAGAAGTCGTCGACGTCGAGGATCTCCGACACCGACAGCACCTGGCTGCCATCCAGCATCAACCCCCCGAGCACGACCCGCTCCGCCTCCAGGCTCTGCGGGAGGGGGCGACCGGACTCGGGGGGCGGTGGCAGGCTCACGAGAGACTCTCCGGGGGGAGAAGCCCCTCCTCCCCTATCACTGCTGGATCACGTACACCTTGATGTTGGCGTCCACCTCGGGGCCCAGGTGGATCGGGACGTTGAACACCCCCATCTGCTTGATGGGCTCGGGCAGATCGATGGCCTTGCGGTCGACCACGACCCCCTCGGCCGCCAGGGCCTCGGCGATGTCCCGGTTGGTGACCGCGCCGAACAGCCGTCCGTCCTCGCCGGCCTGCACCTTGATGCTGACCGCGGTCTGGCTGATCCGGTCGGCGGCGGCCCGGGCCTCGGCCAGGATGCGCGCCGCCTTGGCGGCCGCCTGGCGCTTCTGGTGCTCCAGGCGACGCACGTTGCGCGAATCGGCGATCACCGCGAGTCCCCGGGGCAGGAGGTAGTTCCGACCGTAGCCGTCCCGGACCTTGACCACGTCGCCGATCCGGCCCAGGTGCGGCACGTCTTGCTGAAGGATCACCATCATGGCGGGCTCCTATTCGGTGGCCAGGAAGGGCAGGAAGGCGATGTGCCGGCTGCGCTTGATCGCCAGCGCAAGGCGGCGCTGGTGCCGGGCACAGACCCCGGAGACGCGGCGGGGCACGATCTTGCCGCGCTCGGTGATGAAGCGCCGCAGCAGCTTCGGGTCCTTGTAGTCGATGATGATGGTCTTGTCGGCGCAGAACGGGCAGTTCTTCCGGCGGCGACGCCGGGCGCGCAGGACCGCATCGACGTTGGCGTTGTTGGGACGGGCCATGGCTCAGTTCTCCGTGCTGTCGGCGGCGGTGTCGTCGTCGCCGTCGCCGACGGTCTCGTCGGCGGTGTTGTCATCGGCGCTGTCGCTGTCTACGTCCTCCTCGTCCTCCTCGTTCTCCTCGGCGATGAGGCCGAGGCGGTCGCTGCGCCGCTCCTGCTCGGCTGCCGCGGCCTGGCGGACGGCTTCGATGTCGACATCCTCGTCGAGCTTGACCGTCAGGAACCGGATGAGGGCATCCTCAAGCCGCATGCTGCGCTCGAGCTGGCCGGGCAGATCGGACGGCCCGACGTAGTGCAGGTACTGGTAGGTGCCCTGCTGGTGGCGGCGGATGGGGTACGCCAGCTTGCGGCGGCCCCAGGACTCGAAGACGAGCAGCTCTCCGTTGCCGGCGGCGATGATGCCCTGGAGCTTCTCGTCGATGCGCGTCTGGTCGGCGTCGGCGAGATCCGGGCGGGTCACGTAGATCGTCTCGTATTCGTGACGAATCATGGAAAGGACCTCCACTTGGACGGTCGGGGAGCGGGGTGCGCTCCCGCGGAGGAGTGGGGCCGCAGGAAGGCGGCCCCGAAGGAAGCCCCACCAGGGATGGGGCGGAGGGAGGCGGCGCCGACGCAACGGTGCGACAGCGCCCCCGGTGAGAACTCAGATGTTGAACAGCCCGTGCATCGACAGCAGCGGGGCGATGACCAGGGCCACCACGCTCATCAGCTTGACGAGGATGTTCAGCGACGGGCCGGCGGTGTCCTTGAAGGGGTCGCCCACGGTGTCGCCGACCACGGCGGCGGCGTGGGCCTCGGTCCCCTTCTTGACCAGGGAGCCGTCCGGCATCCGGAAGCCTTCGCCCTCGAACGACTTCTTGGCGTTGTCCCAGGCGCCGCCGGCGTTGGACATGAAGATGGCCATCAGCACGCCGGCCACGGTCACGCCGGCCAGCAGGCCACCCAGGGCCTCCGAGCCGAACAGGAAGCCGATGGTGACCGGCGAGATGATCGCCATGGCGCCGGGGACCACCATCCGCTTGATGGCCGCGCCGGTGGAGATCTCCACGCAGCGGGCGGTGTCGGGGCGGGCCTTGCCCTCGAGGAGCCCCTCGATCTCCCGGAACTGGCGGCGGACCTCGGTGATCATGTCCATGGCGGCCTCCCCCACCGCCGCCATGGCCATGGAGGAGAACAGGAAGGGCAGCATGCCGCCCACGAACAGGCCGGACATGACCAGCGGGTTGCTCAGGTCGATCTTGGAGAGACCGGCCTGCTGCATGAAGGCGGCGAACAGGGCCAGGGCGGTCATGGCCGCCGAGCCGATGGCGAAGCCCTTGCCGATGGCGGCGGTGGTGTTGCCCACCGCGTCCAGGGTGTCGGTGCGCTCGCGAACGTAGGGCTCCTGCTCGCTCATCTCGGCGATGCCGCCCGCATTGTCGGCGATCGGGCCGTAGGCGTCCACCGCGAGCTGGATCCCGGTGGTCGACAGCATGCCGAGGGCGGCGATGCCGACCCCGTACAGCCCGGCCATGGCGTTGGCGGCGACCACCCCGATGGCGATGAGGAGGATGGGCAGCGCGGTGGACTGCATGCCGACGCCGAGGCCGGCGATGATGTTGGTGGCCGCGCCGGTGATCGACTGCTCGGCGATGCTGTTGACCGGCTTCTTGCCCATCGAGCAGTAGTAGGAGGTGATCAGGCCGACGGCCACGCCGACCGCGAGGCCGATGACGGTGGCGCCCCCCACGTGCAGCCAGGTGACGGTCCGGGCGCCCTCGACCCCGGCCACGACGGTGCCGTCCGCCGGCCACATGATCCGGGCGAGGACGAAGGTCAGGATGGCCATGACGCCGGCAGCCCCGAAGGCGCCGGTGTCCAGGGCGTGCTGCGGGTTGCCGCCCTCCTTGGTGCGCACGACGAAGGTGCCGAGGATCGAGCAGATGATGCCCGCGGCGGCGATGATCATGGGCAGGATGATCGGGTTGATGTCCCCGCCCTGGGCGGCCTCGAAGCCGTAGCCCAGGACCATGGCGCCGATGATGGCCCCGACGTAGGACTCGAACAGGTCGGCGCCCATGCCGGCGACGTCGCCGACGTTGTCCCCCACGTTGTCGGCGATGACGGCGGGGTTGCGGGGGTCGTCCTCGGGCAGCCCGGCCTCGACCTTGCCGACGAGGTCGGCGCCGACGTCGGCGGCCTTGGTGTAGATGCCGCCACCGACCCGGGCGAACAGCGCGATGGAGCTGGCCCCCATGCTGAAGCCGGTGATGACGTTCAGGATCTTGGCCATGTTGCCGTCGAAGACCCCGTTGTACACGAGGAACAGGCTGCCGAGGCCGAGCAGGGCCAGGCCGACCACGCTCATCCCCATGACCGTGCCACCGGAGAAGGCCACGGCCAGAGCCTCGGGCAGGCTCCGCGTCGCCGCCTGGGTGGTGCGGACGTTGGCCTTGGTGGCGATCCGCATCCCGAAGAAGCCGGCCAGGCCGGAGGCGACGGCGCCGCAGACGAAGGACAGGGCGATGATCGGGCTCTGGTGCTCGCCGCTCATGTTGGCGGCGGCCAGCAGGATCGCGACGATGACCACGAAGCCGGCAAGGACGGAGTACTCCTTGCGGAGGAAGGCCATGGCGCCCTCCTGGATCCGCGCGGCGATCTCCTTCATGGTCTCGTTGCCGGCGTCCTGCTTGCCGACCCAGCTCGCCTTCATGTAGGCGAACGCCAGGGCGAGCAGGCCAGCGATGGGCACTGCGTAGACGTACTGCATCAGGTGGAGCTCCTCGGGCTCAGGGATGGCCCGGGTTGTGCTGTGAGCGGTGGGCAACCCCCCCTGCAGGGGATTGCTGGAACTGCGAGACGGCGGCATCGACGCCGTCGTGGAGGATGGCTTCGACGGCGTCCGCGGCGAGATCGATGACGTCGTCGAGTGCGGCTCGCTCCTCGTCGGTCCATCGACCGAGGACGAAATCCGCCGGGTCCCAGCCGTCCGGTGGCCGGCCGATGCCGACGCGGACCCGGTTGAAGTCGGCGCCGACGTGCTGGATGATGTCGCGGAGCCCGTTGTGTCCCCGGTGGCCGCCGCCCCGCTTGACCCGGACGGCGCCGAACGGCAGGTCCAGGTCGTCGTGGACGACGACGAGGTCCTCCACCGGCCGCTTGTAGTAGCCGAGCAGCGAGGCGACCGGCGCACCGGACCGGTTCATGAAGGATTGCGGCAGCGCGAGGATCACCCGTTCGTGCCCGATGGCGCCGTTGCCGACCCGGGAGCCATGGTGGTCGGCGGTGGTCGGGATGGACCAGCGACGTCCCAGGCGTTCCACGACGAGGACGCCGGCATTGTGCCGGGTCCAGGCGTAGCGACGCCCGGGGTTGCCGAGTCCGACGACCACGTGCACGAATCAGGCCTCGGCGACGGCTTCGTCGCCTTCCTCGTCGTCGTCGTCGACGACGATCGGGACCCGCTTGCCGACGACCGTGAGGACGTTGAAGTCGCTGCTGTACAGCAGCTCGCAGCCCTCCGGCGGCTGGATGCCGGCCACGGTGATGAACTCACCGACGCCGAGGCGGGTGACGTTGACGTCGATGCTCGGCGGAATGTCGGCCGGCTTGCAGCGGACATCGAGGGTCCGGCGGATGATCCGGAGGGTTCCACCCAGCTTCAGCCCCTTGGCGACGCCCACCGGCCGGACGTCGACCTTGACGGTGACCTGCTGATCCGGCTCGACCTCGTAGAAGTCGATGTGCTGGAGCTGCCGGGTGACCGGATGCCGCTGGGCCTCCCGGACGAGGCAGGTCCGCTTGCGGTCGCCGGCGATGTCCAGCTCGACGAGGGTGTTGCGGTTGCCGGTCTTCTTGAAGGCCAGCTCGACCGCGGCGGGGTCGATGGCGATGGGGGTCGCGGGCTGACCCGCACGGTAGACGACCGCTGGCAGGCGGGCCGCGGCGCGCAGCTTGCGCGCGCCACCCTTGCCCGTGTTCTCCCGCAGCGTCGCGTCGAGGCTCACGCTAGCCATGGATGCTCCAGTTTGCCGAGTGGCCCTCAGGCCAGAGAAGACAGTGGTTCGGATCGAGGTCTGCGACCCCTTCCACAGTCCAGCGCCAGTGGTACGGCTCGCCTGCGGCACCGCCGCAGAGAGGCGTCCCGTCCTGGACTGTGGGCCTCGCGAGGAGGCCGACGGGGCGCGCGAGTCGACCGAAACAGGGGGTGGGGGTGATCCACCGGGTCGGCGGTCCTACTGCGTCGGGGGCGCGGCGTCAAGCCCGCGCCCCGTTCCCCGACGGACGGGCCGCGGACGGGGAGGCTCAGTCGAAGAGGCGGGAAACCGAGTCATCGTGGTGGATGGCCCGGATGGCCTCGGCAAAGATCGTGGCGACGCTGACCACCTCGAACTTCTCGCAGGCCTGGGCCTCGGCACGCAGGGGGATGGTGTCGGTCACGAACACCCGCTCCAGGACGCTGTCCCGGATCCGCTGCACCGCCGGCCCGGACAGGACCGGGTGGGTGGCGACGGCGAAGACCTTGGTGGCGCCGTGGTCCTTCACCGCCTTGGCAGCCCCGCAGAGGGTCCCCGCGGTATCGATCATGTCGTCGACGAGGATCGCCACCCGTCCCTCGACATCGCCGATGAGGTGCATGACCTCGGCGACGTTGGGGCCGCTGCGCCGCTTGTCGATGATCGCCAGCCCGGCGCGCAGCCGCTTGGCGAAGGCCCGAGCCCGCTCCACGCCCCCGGCGTCCGGCGAGACGATGACGCACTGGTCCAGGCGCAGGCGGCGGTCGATGTGGGCGGAGAGCCGGGAGGAGGAGTACAGGTTGTCCACCGGGATGTCGAAGAAGCCCTGGATCTGGCCGGCGTGCAGCTCCATCGTCAGGATCCGGTCCATCCCCGCCCGCCCGAGCAGGTTGGCGACCAGCTTGGCGCTGATCGGGGCCCGGGGCGCGACCTTCCGATCCTGGCGGGCGTAGCCGTAGTAGGGCACCACCGCCGTGATGCGGCCGGCGCTGGCCCGCTTGCAGGCGTCGCCGAGGATGAGCAGCTCCATGAGGTGGTCGTTGGTCGGGGCGCAGGTCGGCTGGATGAGGAAGACGTCGCGACCTCGCACGTTGTCGGCGATCTCGACGTTGATCTCGCCGTCGCTGAACCGACCCACCCGAGCCCGCCCCAACGGCACGTCCAGGTAGTCGGCGATGGCGCTGGCCAGCGCGGGGTTGGCGTTGCCGGTCAGGAGCTTGATCTCGGAGCGCATGTCGGCCTCTGGCTGGGACCCGGGTACCGCGGGATCAGGGCTGGGGCGGGAGGACTCGAACCTCCATGGCCGGTTCCAAAGACCGGTGACTTGCCATTAGTCGACGCCCCAGCAGGAGCGGGTTCTATGTAGCGTGCCCCCGGTCGGCAAGGGGGCGCCCGAACCCTCGCCCGGTGCCCGCGTGACGGCCGACTCCCCCACAATCCGCATCCGCGGCGCTCGCCGCCACAACCTCCGCGGCGTCGACCTCGACCTGCCGCGGCGGGGGCTGACCGTGCTGGTCGGCCCCAGTGGCTCGGGCAAGACCAGCCTCGCCCTGGACACGGTCCACGCCACCGCAAGGGCCCGCCTCTCCCAGGCCCTCGGCGCTCCGACGGTGGTCGATGCCGACCTGAGCGTGGTCGGGGACCTGCCCCTGACCCTGGCGGCCAGCGACCGCCACCTGCCCCCGGCGGACCATCGCGTCGTCGATGTCCTGGGCATCCTGCCCGAGGTGCTGCGGTTCGCGCGGCTCGCCGGGGTCCAGCACTGCCCGCGCTGCGACCGCCCGCTCCCGGTGATGGGCGCCGACCGGATCGTCCGGAGCCTGCTGCGGGAGGCGGACGGCAGGCGCCTGGTGGTCCTGGCCCCGCTGGCGCGAGGACGACGCGGCGGGAT
>RFKJ01000634.1 GCA_003694325.1 Deltaproteobacteria bacterium | reverse complement strand
GCACCATCTACCGCAACATCGCCCGCTACCCCGATGCCCGGACCACCCCCGGCGTGCGGGCGCTGCGCATCGACGCCCCGCTGTTCTTCGCCAACACCGCCTTCCTCAAGGACACCATCACGGACGCCGTCGCCGATGGCGACGTCGAACACCTCGTCGTCGACTGCAAGGCCATCAGCAGCATCGACGCCCAGGCCCTGGCCACGCTCGACGAGATCGTCGCCGAGCTGCACCGCCGCGGCGTGCAGCTCTGGCTCTCCGGCGTGCGTGGGCCGGTCCGCGACGCCCTCGCCGCCGCCGGCCTCACCGCCCGCATCGGCGCCGACCACATCGTCGAGTGCGTCTACGACGCCGTCAAGCGCGCCGCCGGGCCGCAGCGGACCGCGCAGCCCGCCTGATCCCCAGCCCGTCGCGCCTTGCGCCCGGCGCCCTCCGCAGTACATGGCGCCGATGCTCGAAGCACGCACCCATACCTCCCAGGGCGACCGGGCGATCCTGGTCGGCCTCTACGCCACTGACGCCCGCCTGTCGCCCCAGACCCGCCTCGACGAGCTGCAGAGCCTGGTGGAGGCCGCCCATGGCACCGTGGTCGACCGGGTCGTCCAGCGACGGTTCCAGGAGGCCGGCCGCGAAGATGGCGACCGCCCGGTCGACCCGGCGACCTACGTCGGGCGCGGCAAGGTCGAGGAGATCGCCGACCGGGTCAAGGAACTCGACGCCAACCTCGTCGTGTTCGACAACGAGCTGTCCCCGGCCCAGATCCGCACCCTGGAGAAGCGCATCGGCTGCCGGGTCATCGACCGCAGCGAGCTGATCCTCGACATCTTCGCCGCCCGGGCCCGCACCCGCGAGGCCATGCTCCAGGTGGAGCTGGCCCAGCTCCAGTACACCGCCCCGCGGCTGCGGGGAATGTGGTCCCACCTCGAACGGCAGGCCGGCGGCGGCGGCGGCGCCAGCGGCGGCATCGGGACCCGCGGCCCGGGCGAGCAGCAGATCGAGATCGATCGCCGCATCGTGCAGAAGCGGATCACCCGCCTCCGCGCCGAGCTGGACCGGGTGCTGGCCCGCCGGGAACGCCAGGTCCAGTCGCGCAACGCCCGGGTCTGGACCATCGGCCTGGTCGGCTACACCAACGCCGGCAAGAGCACCCTGCTCAACGCGCTCACCGACGCCGGGGTCTACGCCCGGGACCAGCTCTTCGCCACGCTGGATACCACCAGCCGCCGCTGGGCCGTCCGCCCAGGGGTCGACATCCCGGTCTCCGACACGGTCGGTTTCGTGCGCAACCTGCCGCACCACCTCGTCGCCAGCTTCCGGTCCACCCTGGCCGAGGCCCTCCACGCCGACCTGCTGCTGCACGTCATCGACGCCGCCCACCCCGACGCCCTGGACCAGGCCCGGGCGGTGGAGTCCGTGCTGACCGAGCTGGGCGTGCAGCCCGACCGCGTCCTGCCCGTGCTCAACAAGGTCGACGCGGTCACCGACCCGACCCTCCTCGCCGAGCTGCGGGCCCGCCTGCCCGGGTCCGTCACCATCAGCGCGAAGACCGGCGCCGGCCTGGACGCCCTCGCCGAGGTCGTCGTCGCCCGCCGCAGCGCCGACTGGGCCGAGATCGAGGTCGTCGTACCCCACGAGCGCGCCGCCCTGCACGCCCTGGCCCGCGAACACGGCGAGGTGCTCGCCGAGCGCTGGGAGGACGATGGCTGGCACGCGAGGATCAGCGTCCCCCAGGCCATCCGCTGGCAGTTCGACGAGGTGATCGCCCCGGTCCCGGGCACGGCAGGCGCCCGGCTCTGACGCCGCGGCCCGCTCACACGTGCAGGTAGGCAAACCACGCCTGGGGCGTGTCCCACAGGCGCCACACGGCCAGGGTCCAGCCGACGATCCAGGCCACCTCCAGCACCAGCGCCAGGTGGCGCCCCCGGGGGTGGGCCCGCAGCGCCTCCCAGCGCTCGGTCAACGCGCGTACCACTGTCCACCTCTCGGCCATGCCCGGAGCATCCAGAAGGACGCCACGATGAAGCTGGTCGTCAACAGCCAGCCGCCGACCCGCCCGACGGGGCCCCGCGGCGCGCGGGTCGGCGCGAGGCGATGCCAGGCCAGCAGACCCAGCGCCTGCAGCGAGCCCCACGCCAGGTAGGCAACGCTCAGCTCGTGCCAGGCGGCGAAGGTGGCCATGGCCACCCCCGCCGACAGCAATGCCGAGCGGGTCCGGGCCAGCAGCGGCAGGTAGACGTAGACCCGGCACCACTCGGTCACGGTCATGTGCCAGCTCCGCCAGAACTCGGGCAGCGACGACCGCAGGAAGGGCGAGGAGAAGTTCTCGGGCACCCGCTGGCCGGCGATCCGCCCCATGCCGATGGCGATGTCGCTGGCCCCGGCGAACACCAGGTAGAGGGTGGCCGTGGCGATGACCGCCCCGGTCGGTCCCGGCGGCCACCCGAGCAGGTGGCGGGGAAGCAGGCTGCCGACCAGCCAGAAGGCGAAGACCACGATGCGGACGTAGCCGAGGAGCACCCGGTGCAGGCCCGCGGCGGCGTCGTGGGCGTCGAACCGCCGGCGCCGCTCCCACCGCAGCCAGTGCTCGAACCGCTGCACCGGGCCGACGAAGACGGTGGGCAGGTAGATGAGCCAGCTCCACAGGTCCCGCAGCCCGTGGTCGGGGAGGGATCCGCGCCCCTGCTCGACCCACCAGTGCACGATGCGCAGCACCGCAAAGCCGAAGCCCACCGGAACCAGGACCACGTCGGCGCCCTCGCCCCGCTGGGCGATCCGCACGGCGATGAAGGCCGCCGCGACCACGCCGAGGAACAGCCCGGACACCGCCGGCAGCCGCCGGCGCAGCCGCGACGCCGACCACCCCGCAAGCGCCAGCAGGCTGAGCATGGCCAGCGTCCGGGGCTCCCACCACCACAGCAGCCCCACCGCCAGCAGGTCCCGCAGCCACGGCCAGGCCCGCCGGGGCGCCGCCGCCGACGCCACCAGCCAGGCCACGATCGCCAGCAGGAAGGGCACGCTGACCTGGGGCATCACCGCCCTCCGTCGGCCACGAACACCGCCGACAGCGCGCCCGCCAGCCATTCTCGGAACCGGGCGGCGCCCACCGCCGAGAAGTGGGCGCCATCCCGGTACAGGGCGTCCGGCCAGGGCGCATCGTCGGCGACCACCCGCCACCCGCGGGCCCGCAGCTCATCGCGGGCGGCCCGGCGGCGCTCCCAGAAGCCGGCGGGGAGACGGTCGTGGACCTGCGCCGACCACGGCACCTCGACGGCGACCCGCTGTCGGGCGGGCAGCCGCTCGAGCACCGGCAGCCAGGTCTCGAGCAGCGACGGGACCCGCCGGAAGGCGATGAGGCGGGCGGCCGGATCCGTCCGTCCATCCTCGGGCCCCAGCAGGTACAGGCAGTCGAGCTGGACCACCACGACGTCGGGCTGAAACGCCGCCACGTCGGGCAGGTGGCCGTCGAGGTCGGCCACGTTGGCCTCGGCCCCGCCGATCACCGCGGCCACCCCATCGTCCAGCCCGGCCGCCCGCAGCAGCTCGCGGCGCGCCGACCGCTCCCCCAGGGGGAAGGCCATTCGCGAGTTGCCGATGAACAGCAGGGCCGGCACGCCGTCGTCGTGCCGGGGCAGGTCGAGGATCCTCCCCGAGGCAGGACCGAAGCGCTGCCTCGGCGCCCACGGATCCCACTGCAGCCGCCACCCCGACGCGACCGCGACCAGGCCGAGTACCAGCGTCGCGAGCAGCCACGGCAGCAGTGGCGATGGGGGCTGGCGGACTGCCACGGCTCAGCCCCCTCCCCCGCGGCGCTCGATCAGGTCCAGCGCCACCGCCAGGCTGTGCAGGCCCAGCAGGTCCGACGGCTCCAGCCGTATCGCGAACTCGGCCTCGATGGCGTCGATGAGATCGAGGTGTCCCAGCGAGTCCCAGCCCGGGACGTCCCCCGGACCCGTCCCCAGCGAGAGCTGGTCGATGGGGGCCCGCAACACCCGTGCCGCCACCGCGAACAGTCGCTGCTCGACATCGCCGGCGGGTTGCACCGGCGCCTTGCCCGTCGCACCGCGCAGGATCCGCCCGACCCGTTCGTACCGGCGCGGCAGCTTGTACTCGCTGAGGCGCTGGCGCAGCCACTCGGTGAGTTGCTGGTCGGTGAGGTCCTCCCCCGGTTCGACGACGACCTGGGCGACGATGCGCTCCCCGAAGATCCGGTCGGCCTCGCTCCAGACATGGGCGTCGATCACCGCGGGGTGGGCCAGGAGGGCCTCCACGATCTCGGCCGGCGCGACCTTGAGCCCGCCGACCGACAGCATCGCCTTGCAGCGGCCGACGATGGACAGCAGGCCGGCGTCATCCACCGTGGCGATGTCGCCGGTGCGGAACCAGCCGTCGACCAGGGGGCTGGTCCCATCCGGCCAGGCCGTCATCACCGAGGGTCCGCGCAGCCACAGCTCTCCGGTCCGGCCACCCGGCGAGCCGTCGCCGTCCTCCCCCACGAGCATCCAGTCACAGTCCCGCAGGCGACCGACGGTCCCGGGCACGCGGGTGTCGTCGTCGGGACCGGCGAAGGCGAGGTTGCCGGTCTCGGTGAGACCGTAGACGTTGACCACCGGCTTGCCGGTCAGCCGTTCGAGCTGCCGCCAGGTCTCGGGGCGCAGGGGAGCGGCGGTCGAGACGATGGCCTGGAAGTCGCGACCGCCGAAGACCTCGGCCACGTCGTCGCCCAGCCGCAGCAACAGCGACAGCAGGGCCGGGGTCGCGACGAGGTGGGTGGCCCGCTCCTGCCAGGCGACGTCGAGCACCCCCGCCAGGTCCTCGACGAGACGGGGCCCCACCCGCAGCAGGGTGGCGTCGAGGTGGCGGGCCAGCAGCGGCCCCATGACCAGCCCGTCGTAGTGGTGCAGGGGCAGGAGGTTGAGGATGCGGGCGTCGGCGTCGAGGCGCAGGGCGTCGGCGATGGTGTCGAGCTGGGCGGCCAGCGCTGCACCGGTCCACGGCACCAGCCCGGCGCGCCCGGTGGTCCCCGAGGTCCGCAGCAGCAGGGCGACCTGGGAGGGAACCGGGTCGACGGCGTCCACCCCCTCCAGGTGCGACAGGCACCCCGGGAAGCTGTCGATGCGCGGGCTGCGGCCGAGGAGGCGCTGCCAGGCCGAGGGCCGGGCCGCCGGGTCGACGCGCCGCCGGGGGGTCCCCTCCGGCACCGGCCAGCGAGCCGCCGGGTCGGCATCGAGCAGGCAGAGCCCGGCACCGGCCAGCAGCGGGGCGACCTCGCGCGCCGGCGCCCGCGGGTCGAGGGGGAGCAGTGTCCGACCGGTGTCCATCGCCGCGAAGGCGGCCAGGGTGAACGCCCCGGCGGACTCGGTCCCCAGCACCACCGGTCCCGGCGGCGCCGCCGCCAGCAGGGCCCGCGCCGCCGGCAGCGCCTCGGACAGGCGCGCCGGCGTGAGCAGGTCGGGGCCGACCAGCCGCATCATGCCTCCTCCACCCGGGCGTCGATGGCCCGGAGGTCGAGCTTGCCACCCGGCAGGCGCGGCAGCGGAGCCCAGGCGATCCACCGGG
Organism: Deltaproteobacteria bacterium; assembly: GCA_003694325.1. GTDB lineage: Bacteria > Myxococcota_A > UBA796 > UBA796 > UBA2385 > J125. The sequence goes on along the minus strand of RFKJ01000634.1, from coordinate 1,257 downwards.
TCGGCCGGGCCGCCGGGGGCAGCCGCCCGGCCAGCTCCGCCTCCACCTCCGCCCGCCAGCGGGCCCCCACCTCCGGTCGCTCGACCACTGCGACCAGCTCCGGCTGGCGCCCGGCCGGGCGGCGCACGCAGGCGACGACCTCTGCCCCGACCACCGCCCGCAGGGTGGTCTCGAGGTCGTCGAGCTGGACCTTGTCGCCGCCGGGTGCCGTGTAGGTCCGCCCGGCTCGGCCGACCACGTGCAGGAAGCCGTCGGCGTCGAGGCACCCCCGGTCGCCGGTCCGCACCCACAATCGTCCCCCGCGCCACACCGGCGCTTCGCCGTCGAGGGTCCCGAGCATCGGCGGATCGGGCGCCAGCCAGATCCGCCCGACCTGCCCGACGTCACAGGGCGTACCTGCCTCATCGCGGATCTCGACGGGCACCAGCGGGCGACCGACCCCGGGGGGCGGGGTCTGCCCCGGCTCGATCCACGCGCCGGCACAGGTCCCCGCCGTCTCGGTCATGCCGTAGGTGTAGGCCAGCGACACCCCCAGCCCGGTCGTGAACCGAACCAGCTCCTCCGGCGACAGCCTGCCGCCGCCCACCACCATCGCGCGCAGCCTCGGCCCGCGCAGCCCGGCCAGGCGTTCGGCGCCCCGGGCGGCCGCCCGCACGAACCCCGGCCCCCCGTAGAGCACGTGTGCGCCCTGGCGCGCGGCCGCCGCCAGCGCGGCCGCCGGGATGGCGGCGGGGTCGACCAGCACGGTCGTGGTCCCGTCGAGGGCCGCGCCCAGCAACACCATCCGCAGCGTCGTGACCGCGTGCAGGGTCGCCGGGTGGACCACGATCTCGCCGGGATGGACGGGGCAGAGCGCCGACAGCCGCCGGGCGCCGGCGCACAGGGCCCGCTGGCTCAGGCGTACCGCCCGCGCCGGGCCGGTCGACCCCGACGACAGCAACACCAGGGCCTCGGCGTCCGGGTCCGGCGCAGGTCCCTGCCACGCGGCGGCGGCCCCCAGCTCGGCCGCCAGCTCGGGCGACCGGACCGCCGCGCCGTCGAAGGCCACCGGCGCACCCGACACCGCCACGGCGTCGGCCACCCGGGCCGCCGGAGATCCGGGATGCAGCACCACCGGCACGACGCCGCTCAGCAGCCCGGCGTAGACCAGCAGCAGGACTTCGACCTCGGGCTCGCCGACCACCACGAATCGCTGGCCGGGGCGCAGCCCCCGCGCCGCCAGCAGGCCCGCCGCCTTCCGCAGGAGCAGGTCCAGCT
>RFKJ01000633.1 GCA_003694325.1 Deltaproteobacteria bacterium | reverse complement strand
TGGTCTCCTCGGCAGCAGCCTCCTCGGCGGCGGCCTCGGCGGCGGCCTCCGCAGCGGCCTCCGCAGCGGCGGCGGCCTCGGCCGGCGACACCGTCTTCAGCTCGGCGTGCTCCAGCAGCCACTCCAGGGTCTTCTCCTCGAGGATCCGGGTCCGCAGCACGTCGAAGGCCTGTTCCCGCTGCAGGTAGGCACGGATCTGGCTGGCGTTCTGGCCGCGGCTGGCGGCGATCTCCTCGATCTTGGCGTCGATGTCCTGGTCGGTGGCCTCGATGCCCTCCTGCCGGGCGACCGTGGCCAGGATCACGCTGGCCCGCGCCGCGAACAGCGCCCGCTGGCGCAGGTCGGCCATCTCGGCATCCGAGAAGCGGATGGAGCGGGGGTCGGCGCCGGCGTAGGCCTTGCGGATCCGCAGCTCTTCGATCAGCGCCTGGAGCTGCTCGTCGATGAGTGCCTGGGGCACATCGAACTGGTTGGCGTCCACCAGCTTCTGGAGCAGCGCCACCCGGGCCTGGGTCCGGGAGGCTTCGTCGGCCTGCTCCTGCAGCCGCATCCGCAGCGCCGCCTTCATCCCCTCGACCCCACCCTCGTAGCCGAGCTCTTCGGCCAGGGCGTCGTCCAGCTCGGGGACCGTGAGGGCCTGCATGGACAGGATCTCGACGGTAGCCTCCACCTCCTTGCCCTGCAGGTGCTCGTACTGCGACGTCGCGCCGATGGTGACGGTGCCCGTCCGGCGCTCGCCCTTGGACGCGCCGATCAGCAGGCTCTCGAGCCCCGGGTAGTAGCGCTCGCCCTCGGTCAGCACCATGGTGCCGGCTTCGTCGGCCAGGACCTCCCCGTCGGCCTCCAGCCGGACGCTGGCCAGCACCCGGTCTCCGGCCTGCACCGGCCGGTCCTCGGTGACCTCGGCGATCCGCGCCTGCCCCTGGAGCACCCGGGCGATGGTGGCGTCGAGGTCGGCGTCGCTCACCTCGGCGGCGACGTACTCGACCTCCAGGCCGGTGTAGCCCTCCAGCTCGAGCCGGGGCTTGACGTCGACGCCGATGGCGAAGGTCAGCGCGCTGCCCGCCTTGATCGGGCCCTGCTCCTCGACAGCCGGCTGGCCGGCGATCTCGAGGTCCTCCAGCTCGCGGGCCGCCTCGCTGAACGCCTGCTGGATCAGTCGAGAGCCCACGTCGCTCTGGACCTGCTTGCCGAACCGCGCCTCCAGCACCCGCCGGGGGGCCTTGCCCGGCCGGAATCCCGGCAGGCGCGCCCGCCGCCGGAGGCTCTTGTAGGCGAGGTCCAGCTCGCTGTTGACCTGCTCCGCCGGCACCGTGAACACGAGGCGGCGGCGGATGGGGGAGACGTCTTCGATCTGGAGGTCGTACTGCATCGACTTCTCTGGGCGGTGCGCGGTGGCGAGGGGTGCGGCCGGCCGAGGCGGGGATGCCGGGCCGAAGCCGGGGGCCGGGCCGCGGTGCGAGGGTGGTCGGGAGACGGGAATCGGGCGCCGCGTGCGGCGAGATAGGGTGCGAGAAGGGGGACTCGAACCCCCACGGGTTGCCCCACCGGATCCTAAGTCCGGCGCGTCTACCAGTTCCGCCATTCTCGCGGGGGCGCGGATGGTGACCGGCGACCGGATCGCCGGGGTCGGCGAACGGCTGCGAGCCGGGAGCATTGAACACGCCATGCCCCGCTTGGCAAGGGGCGGGTCGCGCCACCGGACCGACGGGTCGCGCCACCGGACCGACGGCGTCCCCCGAACGCACGAAGGCCGGAGCGGGCTTGCGCCGGCTCCGGCCATGTGGTGGGCCCACCAGGAATCGAACCTGGAACCTGCGGATTAAGAGTCCGATGCTCTGCCAATTGAGCTATAGGCCCGGCGAACCGATTGGTGGGGTGAGTGATGGGAATTGAACCCATGACCTCCAGGGCCACAACCTGGCGCTCTAACCAACTGAGCTACACCCACCAGAACTGACAGAGAGCAGCGCAGGACGGGGCACCCCGCCCGGCAACGGCCGCCTTCTATTCCATCTTCGAGATCCGGCAAGGCAAGAAGTCACCGGCGGGCTCGCCAGGACTCCGGCAGCGGCACCGGCAACCCGGGAGGAAGCCAGGGAAGTCCCAGCTCCTCGGCGAGCTCGACCCGCAGGACGAAGTCGGCGTCGAGGGGAGCCCCGCCGTCGAGGGCAGCCCGGAGCACCGCCGCGGCCAGCGGGTCCAGGTCGACGGGCAGGGCCGACAATGGCGGGCCCAGCGGGGGATCCGGCGTCGACATCCCGCCGGGCAGGGCCGGCAGCTCCGGCGGTCGGGGACCGACGGTGAGGAAGGTCCCATCGACCGGAGGCTCCAGCTCGTCCATCGCCACCAGCAGTGACAGCGGGTCCCCGAAGGGAGAGGTCGGCTGCCACGGGGAGGGATCGAGAGGGTCGACGCCCCGCCCTTCGAACAGCGGCGGGACCTGCCAGGGCCAGGGCCGCAGCCCGTCGACCCGCTGCCCGGAGACCGGGTCGAGCGCCAGCCCGGCCGGCACCGCGCCGCCCTCGGCGGAGCGGGGCACGATGAGCGGCCCGCCGGCCCCCACCTGCACCATCCCCTGCGGACCGACCAGATCCAGGGACGGGGTGGCCCGGGCCAGCTCCGGGTAGCCGCGCAGGCGCGTGCCATGCCGCAGGGCGACACCGGAGTCGTCCAGGGACCACCAGGGGCGGCCCGTCGGGTCGAGGAGCAGCTCGAAGATCCGACCGGCGACGGCGACGGCGGCCGGCCCCCAGTCCGACCACACCCAGTGGTCGGAGGCGTCCGGCCCGCTGGCCAGCAGGGGGCTGCGGCCGCCGGGCGTTCCCGGCCCCCACACCAGCCGGTGCTCCCGGTGGGCATCGCGCCAGACCTCGGAGAGCCGACCGCGCGCGTCGTACCGCAGGCTGTGGACCCGGCCGCTCTCCTCGGACGCCGTGACCAACCGCCCCAGGCCGTCCAGGCGGATCGCCACCGCGCCCCGCTCTCCGGCGACCCAGGACAGCGGCCCGCCGTCGTCCCAGGCATAGGACAGCACCGCCGCCCCCACCCACCAGGCCGCCGGGCCCACCGGCGGCCGGGCCGTGGCCACCCGCCCGCGCTCGTCCCAGGTCAACTCCTCGCCGCCGGGACCGCGCATCCCGCCGGGGGTCCAGGACCACGCCTCGCCGCCGCGGTCCTCGACCAGCACCAGGCGGCCGTCGGGATCCCACCGCCAGCGCTGCCCGCCGAAGGGGCCGTCGTCCACCTCGGCGATCCGATCGAGCGCGTCCCGGCGAAACAGCCGGGTGTCCAGCTCGCGACCGTCCATCCCCCGCAGGGTGACCGCGTCCCCTGCGTCCAGCCAGGTCCGCCGGGCCAGCGCTCCGCTCGGCAGGCGCAGCAGGGTCATGCGCCCCGCGGCGTCGCGGTCCATGCCGGCGCTCAGCCCGTCGGGACCCTCCAGGCGCAGCGGCCGCCCGTCGGCCCCCCGCAGGAGGCGCCACACCGCCTCGTCGAGGCGCAGCC
>RFKJ01000632.1 GCA_003694325.1 Deltaproteobacteria bacterium | reverse complement strand
CGCAGGGGTGGTCGGTGCTCATGAGCGACGGCCCTCGGGAGGGGGGGAGCGACGGTCCATGCGGGCGGGGCGCTCGATATCCAGGACCGGCCAGCGGTAGGCCTGGGCGAGCCGGCGCAGGCGCGCGTCGGGGCGGATGCAGGCGGGGTGGCCGACCACCGACAGCATCGGCACGTCGCTGAAGGAATCGGAGTAGGCGTGGCAACGGGACAGGTCGTGGCCGTGGGCCTGGGCGTCGGCGACAATCAGGCCCGCCTTCTCGGGGCCGGCCACCACCGGCTGCACCAGCTTGCCGGTGGCCTTGCGGTGGGCGTACTCCAGCCGGTTGGCGATGACATCGTCGCAGCCGAGGTGGCGGGCCAGCGGCCACACCGTCACGTCCAGCGAACCGGTGACCAGCACGGTGCGCATGCCGGCGGCCTTGCACTTGTCCACCAGGTCCTGCGCGCCGGGGAAGATGCGGGGCTTCGTGACCTCCTCGAAGATGTCGTCGGCGAGCAGGACGATGCGGTCCTCGCTGATCCCGCGGAAGTGGGAGAACAGCAGCTCGTTGAACAGCCGCCGATCCCGCAGCTCGGCCAACGCCAGGATCGGCGCCTGCAGGGCCGCACGCCCCAGCCGCCACAGCGACTCGGCCGGCGTGTGCTGGTTGGCCAGCACCATCACCAGCGGGTGCAGCAGGTTCGTGCCGACCAGCGTGCCGTCGACGTCGAAGTAGGCAGCGGCGGTGGAGGGGGGGGCGGTCACGGGTGCTCGATCACGGGATCACGGGGTTTTCAGCAGGAATCCACGAGGATCCAGCCCGGGGGCCCCGGCGAGGCGCCGGCGGCTCCTCGGCGAGACGCCCGCCGGTAACGCGCACTCCCGGCTGCATCCATGCGCCGCCGCCGCCGAGCCCCCCGTCCCCGGCCGCCGGCCCCACCGACCGATATGCTGCGGCCATGTCGACCCTCCTCTCGCTCCTGGCGGCCGCGTCCCCCGGCCTGGCCAACGGCCAGTCCACCCACATCTGGATCACCCAGCACGCGCTGGAGCACCTGCCCGACGGCGAGCTCAAGGAGCTGCTGACCGACCCGGCCCTGGAGCCGATGCTCATCAACGGCGCCATGTTCCCGGACGGTGGCTACCCCCTCGACGACCCCTACGCCGAGATCGCCCACTGGGAACCGTTCCAGGACCGGTACCGCGACTGGATCGCCGCCCACTACAGCCCGCCGTACACCGACGAGGGCGCGCAGCACGTCGCCTTCCTCATGGGGATGGCCAGCCACGGCATGGCCGACCAGGTCTTCGACGCCCTGTACTACCCCCGGGGGCAGCAGCACGACCCCGACAGCGACTTCGGCGGGTTCGAGAGCTTCGACACCGCCACCGACGTCGTGTGGATGTCCATCGCCGGCCCGGTGGAGTTGCCCGAGGACCAGGTGCCCACCGACACCCTCGTCCAGCTCTACGCCGAGCACGGCCACGAGGTGAGCGCCGACACCCTGGCCACCGGCCAGAGCCTGCTGCGCATCGCCGTCGAGTGGGTCGGCAACATGGCCGCCCTGCCGGAGCAGGTCGACTACTACGCCGGGCTGTTCCCTTGGATGAACAGTCACCTCGACGACCCGACCGTCTCGGGCAACCCTCCCTGCGAGGGCGAGGTCGTGGCCGCATACTGGCAGAGCGTCTGGGCGCGGCTGCACGGCGACCTGGCGTTGGACCCGGAGATCATCGCGATCTTCCCGAGGTCCGGCTACGGGCTGGACACCGATCACACCCGGGTCGAGAGCCGGATCAGCGTGGCCTTCGCCCAGGCCATCGTCCAGGAGAGCCTGCCGGATCCCCCGGTGGTGGTCACCGACGAGGACGGCAACGCGGTCGCTGTGGACACCTGGCTGTACTACGGGGACAACAGCCACGTCCTGCACATCCAGCCCGTCGACGACTGGCGACCCGACACGACCTACACCGTGCACATCGTCGACGGGATCCGGACCATCGACGGTCAACAGACGACCGGGGACACGCGCTTCACCGTGTCGACCGCGGCGCCGCCCGACGACGGCAGCACAGCCGGCGGCGACACTGGCGGCGGCCGGGCGGAGGACGATCGAGGGGCGGCCGGGGGCTGTGCCGGCTCCTCCGGGTCCGCCGGGCTCCTGGTGGTCCTGCCCTGGGCCCTGGCGGGGCGTTCCCGCCGGGATCCCTCACCGGCTCCCGGCCGGTGGCGGCGCAGATGGCGGTGGTGAAGGCGCAGGCGATGACGGCCGGGCGACGCCCGGGGAGGCCTCCGGCTCCGGAGCCTCGACCGGATCCCCGAAGCGCCAGGGGCGCAGCTCCGGCCGGAGGATGAGCAGGCCGGCGTAGGACGCGACGAGGGGCAGCCCGATACCCAGCAGCAGGGTCCAGCGGTCGGCGGGGATGTCGCCCGGAGACCAGCGCAGGGCGGTATCCACCACCAGGGCCGTGAGCAGGGCCCGCGGCGCCATGCACAGCACCCCCAGGGCGAAGGTGCGGTACGGCAGCCGCGACAGGGCCGCGGCGAACAGGAACGGGGGCCCCGGCGCCCCCAGCAGGTTCCAGGCGACCACCAGCCCGGACCCGCCGCGCTCGATGAGCCCGATGAGCCACCGCACCCGCGCACCGGCCCGCCGCTGGACGACGGGTCGGAGGTTGTGTCGCGACAGCCAGAACCAGGCCGAGTGGGCGACCAGCGCGCCCACGACGCTGGCGATGGTGCCGCCCGCCCATCCGAACAGCACCGCCCCGGCGGCGATGGCCGTCATCGACCCGCCCATCATGGTCAGCCACAGCGCTCCGTAGGCCGCCACCAGCCCGACCGTGGGCGCCGCCCCGGCCGCTGCCAGCTTCTCGGGATCGAGCATCTCCCGGATCCCGAGCCGGTCCGCCAAGACCAGCACGAGGACGATCACCCCGCCCGTCAGGGCGGTCCGGAGCATGGTATGGATGGTGGGCCTGCCGGGCACCGCGATTCTCCCGGGTCCGGTCGGGCCTATCCGGCCCACCCTCGATCGACGGGTCCCACCTGCCCGGCGGTGCGCGTCCCTCCGTGACCGTTCCCGACGACATCGCAGCCCGGCTCGACCGCACCGCGGTGCTGGCGCACCACCTGTCCCCGTCCGCCCGGCGCCGCGCCGCGGCCATGGCCGACCGGATCCGCGCCACCACCCGGACGGCGCCTCCTTCCGTGCGGTCCGAGGTCGACGCCGAGCTGGCCGACATCCGGCAGGTCCTGGAGGCCGGGGCGCAGACCTTCCGCCGGCGCCAGCGCGACCACCTCCGGCAGGGCCTGGGCACCCTCGCCTTCGCGGCCCTCTCCGTCCTCCTCCTGGACGTGTTCTGGGCCCGGAAGCT
>RFKJ01000631.1 GCA_003694325.1 Deltaproteobacteria bacterium | reverse complement strand
GCACCAGGGCCTTGCGACCGCCGTCGACCACCCGGGCCACCACGCCGGGACCGTGCCGGTCGTGGACCACCGTCGCGCCGGCGACCAGGCCCACCTCAGAAGACCTCGAAGCCGTCGTCGGCGTGCAGCTTGACCACCGCCGCCCCGTGCCCGGCGAGGTCCCCCAGCTCCTCCCGGGTGACCGGGCGCTGGTCCTGGGACTGGCGGTGCAGGAGGTCCACGGCGGCCTTGACGTAGGCCCGGCGGTGGGCCACCTCGAAGGAGCCCGCCAGCACCTCCTCGGCCAGGGCGGCCAGGTTGCGCGCCTGGAGGTCCGGGTCGAGCCCCGGATCGCGCCCGATGCGGTACAGATCCAGCAGGCGCAGCCCGATGCGCACCAGCAGGGTCTGGGCCCCGACGTCCAGCCGCTCCAGGTCGATGACCGCGGCCTGGGGGCTGCGCTCGGAGAGCGCCGACGGCCCCTCCAGCCGCTGCTGGAGCGCCGGGTACTCGGTGACCACGTGCCGCATGAACTCCGGTGGGGCGGCGTAGAGGCAGAGCAGCCCGGGCAGCGCCTCGCGCCCGCACAGGTCGATGAGCTGCCGGAGGTTGTCGGCCACCGCCCGCCGGCGGCGAGGGGGAAGCGACAGGTTGCGATCCAGCTCGTCGAAGCACAGCAGGGTGCCCGGTGCGCCCAGGCCCTGCAGGACCTGCAGCAGGCTGCGCAGCATCCGGAAGCCGTTGGTCTTCGTCATCGTCTCCCGGATCCGGAGGTCCCGGACCTCGGTGGCGGCGACGGGCTCCCCGCGCAGCCAGGCGGCCGCCAGCTCCTCGCGGTCGATGTCGTCGTCGAGCATGGCCGTGAGCAGCGCCACCACCGCCGATCGGAAGCTCGGGGAGTCCACCGGGAGGCGCCGCAGGTCGTGGTTCAGCCAGCGGCGCAGCCCGTCCCGGCCGAGCTGTTCGACCCGCTCCTCCAGGGCGGTGCGCAGGGCGTGCTCGATGCCGCGCGCCGGGGGCACCAGCGGGTCGACCGGAGCCCAGGCCAGCTCTCGGGCGACGGCCTGGTAGGTGCGCAGGGGATCGTCGAACGGGCACTCGTCGGGGCTGAGGCCGACCACGGCGCTGCAGAAGCCCCGCTTCCAGGCCCGCTCCCGCACGCACATCAGGAAGTGGGTCTTGCCCCCGCCGAAATAGGCCTGGACGAGCTTGAACGACGAGCCCCGCCCGGTCTCGGCGATGGGGACGAGGTATTCCTCCTCCAGCACCGCCAGCAGGCCGTCGTTGCCGACGTTGAGGAACTCCAGCCCCACCTCCGGGGGCTGGCCGATCTCCCCCACCCGCTGGAGGATCTGGCGCGCGAGGGCGGGCGAGGGCTCAGCCATGGTCCCCTCCGGCTTCGACCGGGTCGTCGGCGTCGGCGACGAAGCGCAGCGTCAGGAAGTACTGGCCGCGCCCCCGGTCGTCCTCCAGCCAGAAGACCCGCTTCTTGTCACGGGTGCTGCCGCCGGTGGCCGTGCCCAGGGACAGCCGCCAGCCGTCGACCCGCATCGCCCGATCGCGGCGCAGGCGCCACAGGTCGTAGCAGAAGGCGGCCTTGGAATAGGGGCGAAGGTTGTCGGGCCGGGGGTCGTCGAGGAAGCGGCGTCCCTGCAGCGCGAGCACGAGCTGGGGGAAGACGTCGACCAGTTCCTTGTAGCCCTCCCCCGGTGCCCGGGCCCAGGCGGTGCGCAGCGCCCGGTGGAAGGCGGCGGGGTCCCACGGCTCGGCGTGCAGGGTGTCGAGGGCGTCCCGAACCCCGTCGATGATCGCGTCGGCGTCGGCGGTCACTCGCAGGATGCGGTGCCGGCCGAAGCTGAGGTCGGCGCGGTCGGCGTCGACGTCGACCTGGACGCCCAGCGGCGGCAGCCGCAGCTCCAGGGGCTCCCGGGTGACGACGACAAGCTCCAGCCCCTGGTCCGTGCACCGCTGCCGGAGCTGGCGGGCGAGTCGTTCGCCCCGGGTGGCCCGCTCCTCCTCCAGCCAGGCGTCGAGCTGGTCGAGGACCGGCTGCACCTCGATCGCGCCCAGCCGATCGAGCTGCTTGCGGCTCTTCGCCAGGGCGTGGCGGTCGTCCTCGGCCCCGGCCACGGCTTCGAGGATCCGGGCCTGCTGCTTGAGGCGGCGGGCGAGGTCGCGGAGGGTCGAGGCGTCGGGAAGGCTGGCCATGGTGGCCCGGTAACCATCCGGTTCGACTCCGCCAACGAATCGCTGGGGGCGTCCTCTCAGCCGCCGGTCACCGCCGGCCGGCTGCCCGGCAGCCGGGCTCGCCACCGGCCGATGAGCCGGTCGAGCCGGGCCGGGTCCACCCACGCCAGGTAGCACCACAACATCACGAGGCTGAAGCTGCCGACGTTGAGGGTCAGGAAGATGCCGAGGTGCATCAGGACCCCGACGGCCATGGCCAGGGGGCGGGTCCGCCGCCAGGCGATGAGCAGCAGGAAGCCGGCCTCCCAGCCCAGGACCAGCCAGGTCGCCAGCCGTGACGCCGCCAGGAACAGGTCGGACCGCAGCAGGGGCTCGAGCAGCCCGGGCGCCCGGGCGTACTGCCCGTTGGACAGGGCGTAGTACAGGGCCGTGCCCTGCTCCCAGGTGAAGCCCCGGGCCTTCACGAAGCCGGAGTGGACGTAGATGGTGATGAGCTGGAGCTGGATGAGGCGGTGGGCGATGGCCGGCACCGTGGCGATGGCCGGCAGGCCCCGGCGAGCCCGCCGCCAGGCGTCGAGGGACAGGGCGGCACTGCACGGCACCGTCGCCATGTACAGCGTCGCCAGGCGCAGCACCCGGTCCCCGCCGTGCTGGTAGAAGGGGTCGCGGTGGTACAGGGACGCCTGGAACGCCAGCGCCAGCAGGGCCATCAGCCGACCGCCCAAGCCCAGGGCGAACAGCAGGTAGACCAGCAGGCCCCCCGCCCACACCAGCCGCAGGGCGACCGGACCATCGACGGCGTCCATCCACGTCAGGCGCGGCCAGGGAAGGTCTCCGGCCGCCGCCGAGGGCGGCACCGGGCCGTCACGGGCGAACAGGAAGTCGAGCTGGGGCCACAACCACAGGTGGTCGACGACCAGCAGGGCGCCCAGCAGCAACCGCATCAATCCCACCACCTGGGCCGGAACCGGCGAGAACCAGGCCCGGTTCCAGGCAGCGGCCAGCCACCGCACCGCGGCGCTCACCGGCCCGGCCCCGGGCAGCGCACGGTCTCCAGCGGGATCTGCCGCACGGTCTCCGGCTGGTCCCGTCGGCCCGGTGGCGGGGTCATGTGCCGGTCCTTGCGGATCCGGACCTCGACGAGCGGATCACCGGGAGACTGCGTCCGACACAGGAATGCGGCGTAGCCCTGGCGCAACGAGTGGTTGGTCTTGTCGAACATGTTGCGCTCGACCTTCTGGATCCGGCTGTAGTGCCAGTCGAACCGGTGCGCGGGCTTCTCCCCGACCGGCGCCGGCAGGGCCACCACCGCGCCGCTGCGGGTGGTCCCCTCCACCACCAGCCAGCTCGTCCCCAGCGGCGGGTTCGGCCCGAACATCCCCCAGCTCTGCCAGATGCCCAGGATGCGCTCGTAGGGGGCGGTGACGGCGCGGATCGCTGCCCCCACCGGGGTCTTGCGGCCCAGGCTCGCCCCCATGGCCAGCAGGTGCAGGGTGACGAGGAGGGTCCACCACCGCCGGGCGCCCGGGGTGCGGGCGCCGAGGTCGGGCAGGGTCGCGGGGGAGGGCTCGGCCACGCGACCCCCTATTGCATCGCGCCCGGCCGTTCAGCGAGAACGAGGCGCGAAGTACCGGTGCCACCCGATCCCGAAGTCCCAGGTGTCCGGCGGGCCGTTGCGGACGTCGACCACCCGTCCACCCTGCAGGTGCAGTCCCATGGCGTCGCCCGCCGACACCGACAGCCTCCCCCGCACCGCGACGTGCTGGTAGCGCAGCACCGCCCACCGGTCCTCGTTGTCCACCCAGTACTCCGAGTAGTAGCTGCCCTCCCAGTCCACCCCGGAGGGGCGCTGCACGCCCTCGATGCCGACCGCCAGCGCGACCGGCGCCGGCAGCCCGACGGTCACCTCGCCGACCTCGAAGAACTCGTCGCCGGGTGCTGCCAGGGGCGCGGCCGGCCCGTAGTCCAGCGTGCGGCGGCCCACGTTCCAGGCGAAGCGGCCGCTGCCCGTGACGGCGATGGACCACGCCCCCAGGTCGCGCTCGTAGCTGAGCAGCAGGCCGGGCACGACGGCCACGGATGCATCGCCGGTCGACGTGTATCGGCCCCGGGAGCCGGCGTTCCAGATGTCGCTGGTCACCGCCAGGGCCGGCGTCACCGACAGGTCGCCCGTCACCGCGCCGAAGCGGGCCTCGACGCCGGCCTCGCCGACGCTGACGACCGGGTCGCAGAACCCCGCGGGCCCCTGGTCGGGGCAGGGACCGGTGTCGCCATCGGCGAGCGCAAAGGCGGACACGAGGGGCAACCGGGCAGAGACCTGCAGCCAGGGGGTGACCCCGTGCCCGGCGTAGAGATCGATGCGCGGCTTCACCAGGCGATCGAGGGTGGCATCGCCGATGGGGTCTCCGTCGGCGTCGGTCGTGGTCCCGTCGCCGTAGCGGAGCTTTCGGGATGTGGACAGGCCCAGGCCGGCATAGACGACGGTCGACCCATCGGGGAGCAGCCGGGCCGTCTCCGCCCGCGCCACGCCCGGGTGCAGGAGCAGGCTGGTGAGCAGTGGCAGACCCATGATGTCTCCTCGGTGGTGGCGGCGCGCCCGGCATCGGACCCTGGAGCGCGCCACCGGGGTGGTCGGGGCCCTGTCGATGTCGCTGGCCTGCAGTGGTTGCGGGTCGCCTCCTGTCCCCACCGGTCGCTACAGCGCCGTGGGCGGGATGGGGCCGGATGGACGTTCCCTGTACGTCGCCGGAGGTGGTTCCTCCGATGGCGTGCTCTCCGACGCCTGGCGCTTCGACCTCGCGACGCGGACCTGGGAACGGCTCGGCGACCTGCCTCGCCCGATGTTGCGGGGCACCGCCACCCTGGTCGACCGCGACCTCTGGGTGTTCGCCGGCGAGGACGGCGACTTTCACGACACCGCCGACCTGTGGCGCTGGAACCTGGACACCGACACCTGGGAGTCCATCGACGCCATCGGCGACTGGCCCGCGCCGCGCAAGAAGCACCAGGCGGTCGCCGTCGACGGGCAGGTCCTCGTCCACGGCGGCCAGCAGAACGACGGAGATCCCGACGTGGTCCTCGGCGACCTGTGGACCTGGGACCCCATCCAGCGACGGTGGACCGAGCAGCTCGGCAAGGGAGGGCCGGCGGGTTCCTGGCGCCAGGGCATGGCGACCGACCCCGACACCGGCACGGTCTGGCTGCAGGGGGGCTACGACGGCGACGACGTCCGGACCGACTGGCTGTGGAGCCTGGACATCGACACCTGGACCTGGCGCCGGCAGCTCTGGACGGGCGACGGCCCCCCGCCCCGGGCCAGCCACGTCGTGACCGCCTTCTCCGGCGAGCTGCGCGGTGGTCGCGGCTCGTGGCTGGCGGTCTGGGGCGGCCACGCCACCGACGCCGACGCCTGGCTGTTCGATCCCCAGGCCGGAACCTGGACGGACCTGCCGGCGGAGGGCGAGCACCCCCTCCCCCGCGACGCCCAGGTCAGCGGCCTGGCCGCCGACGGCCGCAGCCTGGTCATCGCCTGCGGCGACCCCGCCTCCGACACCGTGCCCGACTTCGTCTGTGATGTCTGGTCGCTGGACCTCGTCACCGGCGCCTGGACCCGCCTCGCCGCCGACCCCGAG
>RFKJ01000007.1 GCA_003694325.1 Deltaproteobacteria bacterium | reverse complement strand
GTCGAGCGCCCGGAACATGTCGCTGATCTGCCGCGCGAAGCCCATGCGGGCCGGGGTCACGGTGGACTTGCTGGACGCCAGGGTCAGGACCGAGAAGTCCACTCCCTCGGCAGCCGAGGCGAACTTGTCAGCGCCGAGGCCGAGGTAGACCTTGTTGCCTCCAAGCGCGCCCCGGATCTTCTCGCGGCTCAGAAAGCCGCTGGCGATGACGGGGTTCGACAGGAGGGCACCGCCACTGCGGTCGGACAGCGCAAGTCCGACAGCAGCAGTGACGGTAGTAGCCAGAAGATCCGAGCCGGGCGTGGTGGTGGTGCGGATAGGGTCGTTGGCGCCCATGGATTTCTCCGGTTGAGGTCAGGGGTTAGCAGCTCGCCAACGCTGTTATCGGGGCCGACCCGAGGGCGTCTACTCGTTCCTACCACCTTGCTTCGGTGGTGTCAAGCCTCATCAAGCGCGCTGAGCAGCTCCTCCATGGACTTGGCCTTCGCCACCTTGTCGGCAGTCCGCTGCTGTCCGGGCTGCGGCGGCGCAGCTCCCCGGTCAACGTTGAGCCCGGTGCCGAGCGTGACGCCGAACCCGTCCGCTGCCTGACGCTGCTGCCCTCCGACCTGCTTGTCGTCCGCCGGCTGCTCGGCCGCCGGCAGGTACGGAGTCAGCGGCTTCGGCACCTCGATCTCCTCGCCGGCCTTGGCCTTCTCGGTGACCTGCTTCCACCAGGCCAGCGGCGAGTCGCCACGCGCGGCTTCGGGCAGCTCCTCCCAGGCCATCCGCAGCGCCTTCCGCCCGAACCGGTCCAGGCCGGCCTCGGTCAGCTCCAGGTCCACCTGGTACTGGGCGCTGATGCGCGCGACCTCCTCGGCCGCCGACGCCTTGATCTTCTCCAGCTCGGCTGCGTGCGCCTCGCGGAGCTTCTCTACCTCGGCGCGGAGCGCGGCAAGGCCCTTCTCGGCGTCCTTGCGGCGCTCGTTCGCCCGGAAGAACCGGTCGTATGGCACAGATCGGCCTCGACCGGCACCGTCGTCGTCGAGGTCGTCGGACTCGCGCGCGCGGCCCAGCGTCGCCTCGATCTTGCGGAGCAGGGTGTCGTTGTCTGCCATGTTTGCCTCCTCGATGGAAGTAGTTGAAAGGCGGTGGGTATCAGGTCTCGCTGTCGGCCTGCTGCGGTTCGACCTCTGCCAGCGCTTGCTCTACCTCCTCGCGGTAGAGCACCGGCCATGCTCGCTCGGGCAGGTCCAGTGGCGTCATACCGGGCGTCTTCTTCGATGCCTGATTCACGATGGCCGCCACCCGGCGGAGTACCAGCGAATCATGCGCCCGACAATCCGGGTAGGTCGAGGCGATCACCTCGCGCAGCGCCTCGGCTTCGCGAGCAGTTGGTTCACCGCCTGTCGATTCCATGCTGACCGGCAGACCGAAGGCCGCCATCATCATCTGCTCGTTCTGCCGCAGGCTCCGGCCGATGGCTTCGGGGTCGAAGCCTGGCGGCAACTGCGTGATCGAGCCGGGGCGGTCGGGGTCGTCGTGCGCCCACACGACCGCCACCGTCGGGTCCGCCGTCATGCCCGATGCCCCGGTAACCGCATCGCTGCCGACGCCTACCATGTGCAGGCCGATGACGTGGACGCGGGGGAATCCGGCATCGCGCACACCAGCCTTCCAGTGCGTCTGGAGAACAGCGGCCTCCAACGTTCCCTCGACCAGCTCCATGTCGGAGTACACGTCTCGGGGGTCGCCGGAGATCACGATGCGGTGGAAAGGCCTGCCCAGCGGAAACTCCTCGGTAGGCGAGTACCGCCACCAGTAGTCGTCCCCGTCGTACCGGCGGCCCAGAGCATCCTCGGTCACGTCGGCGTCGTCGGAGAGGCGAATCACCCGGAAGCTCGGGTTGTCGAGGTCCGACAGGTCGTAGACGTCCAGGACGTCCGCGGGCTCCCCGTCGATGATGCGGGTCCGGCGGTGCCGGATGATGGTCGGGGTCAGCGGATCGTCCGACAGGTAATCGACTTCCAGGTCGTCGGGCGTGATGACCTGGAGGTACGGGCGGCGGGTCCGGTCGCTCCATCCGATGAGAGTGCCGGCGTAGCCAGCACCGAGCCGGAACATGTTGACCCGCCGCGCCACCTCGACCAACCGCGTCGGCATCGGACGGCCGCCAGCGAGGGCGTACCGGCGGATGGTGGTCGAGGCGGACTGGTCGCCGATCAGGCGAGCAAGCTGCTCGCCGAGACCCTCCACCAACGGAGGGGTCAGGTGCGCCCGGTTGATCCGCTGCACGTTGGTCCGCAGCGGATTGCGGCTGAGGCTGACCGGCCCGATGTTGGCCGCCCGGTCGTCGCCAAGCTCGTCGGCCATGCGAGCGATCACGTCCTGGGCGTGGCGACCGGTCAGGATCCGGACACGCAACGCCAGCTCCTCTTGAGGAGACCGCTTGACTTGGCCCTTGCGGGTGTTGCCTGCGATGTAGATTCTCAAGAAGCGCTCCGAACCGAGTACGCGAGGAGAACCGCGAGCAAGTAGACGCTGCCGTTGTACCTACCACGGCAACGCGCGGTGCGCAAGCACATCATCGCCGGCGACCCTCCACCATCGGGACCGCGATGTACCGCAAGGCGTCGATGCCGTCCTTCGCGGAGTCCCGGTAGCTGCCCTCCCACGTCGCCAGGTCCTTTGCGAGCTGCTCGCACCGCTCCGACACCTTGATCCGCTCGGCGACCATCAGGCGATGCAGGATCTCGCAACCCTCCCACACGCTCTGGTCGTACTTGCGCGGGGTGGTCATGTACCGCAGAGGCTTCGGCAGCTGCTCGGCCCAACCTCGCCTGGTGGTGTCGTAGCCGAGCGCCTCGGCTATGGCCCGCTTGAGTCTCTGGTTGGACTTCTTCCCGCCGAGGCGGTCGCCGTGGTGCGCGCGGTCGCCGATCCAGCGATCCACGTCGCCAATCTCCAAGCCCTGCCGATGCAGCATGTCGAGAATGCCCTGTGCGTCCTCCTGGCTCTCCGTGCGGCCGTCGCCGACGTACTCGTCGAGCACCCACACCTGCGCCTGCAACCCGGTCCCGCCTACCGCCACCAGTGTTGCTCGCTGCGCGCCGGGGCGGCTGCCGTGGTCGATGCCGATGCCGACAGGGGTGCCGGGTGGCGGATTGCATTCCCCGACCAGATGCGGCCCCCAGGCGCGGAAGTAGGCCACATCGCGCCGTGGATGGCGGCTCAGCCCCATCCGCATCTCGACATCGGGTCCGCTCAGCCCGACCTGGAACTCCTCAATCTCCTTCTGCGTACTCCACGGGACCTCGACGAGTCCGCCGCGCGGCGTCACCGCCTCCAGAGTCAGCGGGATGGTGATCTCCCCGGCCCAGGGGGTGTTGGGGTCGTCAACCTTCTCCCACAGGTAGTCGAGCTTGTGGGCGGTGCCGAGCGTCGGCGTGTAGAAGATGTACATGCGGCCGTTGCGCCCGAAAAGGCGCGGCCAAAGCTCGTTATACACGCCCTCCGGCAGCGGCTCGTCGCTGATCACCACGTCGGCGCGGGGGCCGGCAAGGTTCTCGGCGGTGAAGGTGCCGAGCCGCAACTCTCCACCGGCCCCAGGCCCCCGCACCACGTCGTAGACCGCAAGGCGCTGGCCACGCAACGACCCACCAGAGTAGCGAATCCGCTCGCCGAACCACGACCTCGCCCGACCGCGCCACATGTAGGCGAGGGTGCTGCCGAGCTGCGTCCAAGTGTTGCCAGCCAGGATCACCGTGTACGCCCGGCCGGGCCGCTGCCACGGCAACGAGCCCTCCAGTGCCCGCGTTGCCAGCTCGGCACAGGTGACCGACTTGCCGACCCCGTTCGCCCCCCACACCACCGTGATGCGGTACGAGGAGCTGAACACGCGCTGCTGCGCGTCGGTCCAACGCGTCGGGGCGTTACCGAACACCTCGGTACGCCGGACTCGCTTGTCGATCAGCAGGCTTCTGCGGCGAGGCCGGTTCATCGGGTACCTCCATCGTAGCGCAGCTCCAGCTCGCCTACCTCGTTAACCACGAGGCTGTACTTGTGCCGAGACAACCACTCCCGCACGTAGATTTCGAGGTCCTCGTCCGTGGCTTCCGCTGCATCAGCCTCGACCTCGGCTCGCCACTCCTCTGGCGTCAGCTCTGCCGGGTCCTTCTCCCCCGCGGCGGCGGCAGCCTGCTTTGCCTCTTGCAGCTCGCGGTGCGTGTCCCGAATGTCCTTGAGCGCCTTCACGTAGGCCACGCTGCCGGGGGTCCCGACCGCCACCGCTGCGCGCAGCCTCGCTAGCGTCCACGTAAGCTGTTCTACCACTGTAAGGTCAGCGAGGTTGGGGCACGCCGGGTCGGCTTCACCCTCCTCCACATCGTCGTCGTAGTCGTCAGGCTCAGCGGGCTCCAACGGCTGGGCGACTCGCAGGCGGGGTGTGGGCGGGCGGCCATCCAGCTCGCCGGCCTTCACCAGCTTGCGGCGGATGGCCTCGACACGCCACATCAACTTCTGACGCTCCTCGCCCTCGATGCCGGGAGCAAGAGCCTCTGTTGCGGCGGCCGGCATGTCCCCTGTCTTACGGAGGTAGGCGCGGATCTCCGAGGCGGTGACCGAGCTGGAAGTGGGAGTCAGATCATCTGTTTGGTGCATGTTTCCTACCTTTGAGGGGGTTGAGCGGCGAGATGGGGGGGAC
>RFKJ01000630.1 GCA_003694325.1 Deltaproteobacteria bacterium | reverse complement strand
CCACCAGGGCGTCCTCCTGGAGGACGACGTAGCGGTAGCCCAGGTCGATGAATTCCTCCCGGTCCTCCTCGCGGACATCCTCGGCATCGGCTTCGATGCCCCCGCTGGCCACGGCGATGAGGCGGGCGACGAAGCTGTTCTCCTCCCTCAGCCGGGTCAGTTCCTCGGGGGTGAAGACCGGGTTGTTCTCGATCATGCCACCCAGCAGCGGGCGGCCGTGGACGGTCTGGTAGTACAGGTGCGCCTGGGTCCAGGAGTACGGCAGCTCGAGGATCGCTCCAGGCGGGCCGCTGGCCAGGCAGCGGTAGCCGGCCGGGACGGTCGCATCCCAGGTCGGGTAGGGCAGGAGCTTTTCGGAGTGCAGGTGCCGGGCCTGCCCGGCGACCAGAGCGATGACCGCGACCCGCTGCACCCACCGGCCGGCCCGCTGTCCCAGCCAGGAGAGCCCGGCGGCGACGGCGAGCAGGAGGAGCAGCAGGACGAAGGCGTAGGCCCGCCCCGGCCACCACAGGCGCTGCAGGGGTCCGATCAGCTTGACCAGGCCGATGTAGACGAGGTTGGGGACGCCGGTGGAGCCCACCAGCAGCACGGGTCCCACGGCGAGGACGGACGAGGTCAGCAGCATCAGCAGCCACGGCGTCCGCAGCATCCGGCCCGGGCGCAGCCAGCCGAGCAGCACGAAGGGCAGGAGCACCGCCGGGGTCCAGTTGCAGCGGTGCAGGAAGACGGGGGCGCCGCCGTCATCCTGCACGAAGAAGCCGGTCGCCGACCTCAGCGGCTCCCACAGCAGCAGGCCGATGCGCATGTCGTCGTTGACGGTGGGTTCGGCACCGTAGAGGCCCCAGTCCTGCACCTGGAGCAGGCCGGGAACCTCGCCCATCTGCTCGGCGAGGGGCACCACGATGGGGGCCACGAGCACGGCGGCGACCCCGGCGATGAGCGCGTGGCGGCCGAGGACCGCGATGCGGCCGCCGGCGCCGGGGGGCGGGCGCAGCGTCAGCCACAGCCCTTGCGCCAGGGCGACCATCCCGCCGAAGAACGCGTAGTACCAGTACTGGTAGCCGCAGAGCGCAAGGAGCACGCCGGCGAGCACCGGGGGGGCCAGGCGACGCTGGCGCCCGGTACGGAGCAGGGCGGCGAGGTACAGGGCCGGCAGCAGCAGGATGGCCTGGGTCGGGCGGCCCTCGGCGGCCTCCATCAGGACGTAGGGGGCAACGGTGCCGAGCAGGGCAACCGTGCCGATGGCCAGCCGATCGTCGGTGACCTCGCGGGCAGCGTGGCCCATGGCCAGCCCGCTGGCGACCAGACCGACCATGACGAAGACGTTGTAGCCGAGCACCGGCCCGAACAGGACGCGGAAGGGCACGGAGGCCCAGGCGTCCAGCATGTTGGCGCCGGTGTGCTGCAGGATGTCCTTGCCCCAGGGGTAGAAGAACAGGTCGGTGTGCAGCGGGCTGAGGTGTTCGGTCAGGGTCTTCCAGGCAAACCAGTAGAACCACTGGGTGCCGTGGTGGTCGACGTACTCGATGCCCAGGAAGTGCTCGGTGAGCAGGGGGGCGGCCTGCCACAGGACGGCGCTGCCCGTCCCGACCCACAGCAGGACCAGGAGGAGGCGGTCGAGGATGCGGGCGTGTCTCAAGGAGCTGCCAGGGGCTGCGGGCGGTGCGGGGTCGGCGCGGCGGGCGGTCGCTGCCGCACGTCGTTGCCGGGCGGCAGCCGCTCGGGGTGGGCGACCTCTCCGCCGGGGGTGAACCAGATCGGGCGACAGGTCTCGTCGACCTGTCGGCTCCACGCCGGTTGGAGCCGTCCGTCGGCCAGCAGGGCCGTCAATGCGTCGAGGCTGGCCGGATAGCGCCGCCGCCAGGCCGCGTCCAGCCCACCGCAGTCGTAGTGGATGAGCGCGTCGATGCGGTCGGGGTGGTCGGGAGGGCCGGCGCGCAGCTCCACCAGCTCGAGCCGGTCGGGGTCGAGGAAGATCCGCTCGAGGTGGCCGGGCTCCTCGCCGTAGGGCTGGGACAGGCCCTGGTCGACCGCCACCGTGCAGGCCGATGCTCCGCAGGTTGCCTCGATGAGTGCCCGGAGCTGGGGCAGGCCCCACGCCCGGTTCGGCCGGTAGGTGTTGCGCAGGGCCGGCCGGGTGGCGAGGTGCAGCAGCCGGCCCGCCGCGGCGATGCCGGGCGTGGTCGGGGGCAGCCACTGGGGCACCGTGAACAGCGCAAACGCGATGGCGGCCAGCAGGACGCCCCCGGCGGACAGGCGGGCCAGGCCACCGGCCGCCAGCAGGGCCGCCGCCACGATGCCGAGGATGAAGTTGTCGATCCCGGCCCGGGCCACCGCGAACAGCAGGACCGGCAACAGCGCCCAGGCCTGCAGCAGGCGCAGCCCGGGGCGGCGGGGCAGGGCCAGGGACAGCAGCAGGCCGAGGCCGACGGCCACCAGCCCCGGCCCGCCGAGCAGCTCCCGGAGTTGATCGGGGAGCGGCGAGACGTCGGCGAGGTAGCGGTCCCGGGCCTCGAGCTTGGCGGTGAGGTACTGCGGCAGTCGCACCAGCCAGGGCAGCAGCCCGACCAGGGCGATGCCCGGCACCCACGCCCGCGGGTGGGGACGGGCCGGATCGGTCGCCACGGCGAGGCCGAGGGGGACCAGCCACACGAGGCCCGACGGGCGCAGAGCCAGGGCGGCGGCGCTGGCCAGCACGAAGACCAGGGTGGGGCCGGGGCGCCACCGGGCGGGAGATGCCCGCCAGGCGTTGGCGGCGACCAGCACCAGGCCGGCCTCCGGCAGGTGGATCCAGCTCTCGCGGGCGAGGACGACCACCGCCGGGAGGCTGCCGAGGAGCAGGGCCGCGATGAGCCCGGCGCGGGGACCCCACAGGTGCCGGGCGAGCAGGGCGCCGCCCGCCATCACGGTGGTCAGCCAGGCGAGGTCGACCAGCCCGAACACCTCGGGGCGCACACCCAGCGTGGCCAGCACCGCGGCGTAGGCGCCGGTGTACCACCCGCCCGGGCCGACCAGGGAGCGCAGCCAGGGACCGATCCGCCCGGCCTGCAGGCTGGCGAGCAGGTCGGGCAGGGAGCCGTGCGCCAGGCTGAGGTCGCGCGGCAGCCGGACGTCCACCACCAGGAAGGCGAGGTGCGCGGCGATCACCAGCCCGATCACCAGGCCGGTGGCCAGGTCGGTGGCCAGGACGGTGGCCAGGACGGTGCGGCGGGCACGGGTCACGGCGTTGCCCGCGGTGCAGGGCCGGCCATGGGAGACGGGCCCCGGGGGGTGCCCAAGGGGGGACGGCCGGCGCCGGGGGCCTCCCCTTCCCGGCAGGGCGGAACCAGCACCGCGGGGCTCGGGTCGACGGCGAGGTAGGGCGTGTGGGGTTCGGGCATCGAGCCCATGCAGGGGCGGCCCGAGGCCGGGGTCGGCAGGCGAAAGACCCGCCAGTTGCCCAGGGCGAGGGGCTCGGCCACCCAGCCCGGGGGCGGCGGGTCGGCGGTGACCAGCCACGTCCGCCAGTCTCCGGCGTTGCGATGCGCGCTGACGCCGTGCTGGGGCAGGGGGCAGCCGATCCGCACCCGCGGCTCCCCGGCGAGGAGGTCCCCGGGGGAGACCCGCTCGCACAGGGCCGCGCCGAACCGCCGCAACGCCTCGATGTCGCGAGCCTGTTCCCGCAGCTCGTGAATGACTCCGGGAGCCCGGAACAGGCCGGCGGCGATGCAGGCCGCGGACAGGGATGGGAGGACGCGGGCGATGCCGGATCCGGTCCCCGCGGCCAGCACCGCGAGGGCGATGGGGACGCACACGGCGACGTGGCGGGGCCAGGTCCAGGCCATCAGGGTCGGCACGGCCGGGAGGAGCCCGACCAGCGGGGCCAGGCGACGGCGGGCCGGCCGCTGGCGATCGGCGGCCAGGGCGACCATCGCCAGCAGGAGCAGGCCCCACAGCTCGGCCGCGCGGCCCAGGTCGCTGGCGGCGACCGCGATCCAGGCCCGGGCGCCGCCGTCGGCGATGGTGGCGGCGAGGTCGGCGGGCAGCTCGGGAGGGAGGGAGTCCGAGGTCGCAAGGGCGTCGGTGGAGGCGACGGCGACCCGGGAGAACCACGCCTGGTCCTGGGGCAGGCCGGCGGGTTCCCCCACCAGCAGGGGGCCGACGACGACGGCCGCGGCGGCGGCCATGGCCCGAACCGCCCGGTCGGCGGCGAGCCCCGGGGCCAGGCCGGCGATGGCGACGAGCGACAGGCCGAGCACGACGCCATGGGCCCGGGTGAGCGGTGCCAGGGCCGCGGTGAGGAGCAGCAGCGCCAGGCGGCCGGTGGTGGGCCGGTCGAGCACGGCCCGGGCCACTGCCACCCCGGCGATGAGCATGAGGGCCACGAGGCCGTCGGGCTGGATCTCCACGGAGAGCCGGGCCAGGGCCGGGATGGCCGGCACCGCCAGGGCCGCCACCCCGGCCGCCCGGCGAGGGGCGCCGAGGCTGCGGGCCAGACCCCAGGTCGCCAGGGGCAGGACGGCGGACAGGGCGGCGGACAGCGCGGCCGCGGCGTCGATGGTGGGGTCTCCCGGCAGCGCCGCCAGGATCGCCGGCCACAGCGGGGGCACGACCGCCGGTGCCCCGACCTCGACGTTCCACGCCGACAGCAGCCACAGGTCGGGGTCCAGGCCCGCCGGCCCGGGGAGACCGAGGACCCGGGGCAGCAGCAGCACCTGGGCGATCCCGATGGCGAGCAGGGAGATCGCCGTCATGATGTCGCGTCGCTGCACCGGCCGTCCTCGTGGGCCCCGCGTGCTGCGGGGCAGCGCCGAGGTTAGCGCCCCGTCGTGCTTCCTGCCGCCACCATGCTCTTCGGGTTGGCCCTGTCATGCGCCGAACCGGGCAGACCCGACGGGTCCGTCGATGACTGGACCCGGTGCGAGGACGCCGCCTGTCGCGCCCAGCTCCTCCCCGAGGCCTGGCGCCGGGATCCGGAGGGCGTGACCCGCACCATCCTCGGTCTCGATCCCCTGGCGCAGGAGGCGGCCGTCCGGACGCTGGCGGCCCACGAGGGTCCGGCCCTGCAGCAGCTCTGCCCCGAGCTGCACGGGGCGGTGGGGGATACCTGCCACAAGCTGCTGCAACGCCCCCACCTCGCCATGGAGGTACCGCCGTCGGCCGCCACCGTGGAGATCCCCACCCGACCGGCTCCCGGTCCGTCGGGTGCCCACCTGCCCCGGCCTCCCACCGCCGGGCTCGCCGACATCCACAGCGAGGCGCTGCGGGCGGCCCTGGACGCCTGCGGGGCGCAGTCCTCCAGCGGCACGGAACGGGACGAGTGCATCTTCCAGGCCGCTGAGCGCCACGTGCAGGACGGGGGCATGGCGCACTTCGCCGAGGGGATGGCGGCCTGCGCCATGGCCGGGCGCTTCGTCATGCCCTGCGCCCAGCACCTCCTCAGCCTGGCCACGCCGCCGGCATCGCCCGCCGACGCGCCGACGGCCCCCTCCATCGCCGCCCTCGCCGCCGCCGAGGAGCAGCTCGCGGCGGCGGTCGGTCCCGAGCTGGCTCCCCTCTACGT
>RFKJ01000629.1 GCA_003694325.1 Deltaproteobacteria bacterium | reverse complement strand
GGTGGCGACGGTCCAGGTGGGCGGGCAGGCGATGCGGCTGCTGACCCTGCGTGACCACCGCCCCATGCTCGAAGCGCGAGCCCGCATCGCCCGGCAGACCGAGGCGCTCGCCGAGTTGGCGCGGGTGGAACATATCGCCGCCCGGATGATGCTGACCCTCAATCGCCTCGTCGACCGCCACGCCACCGAGGAGATGCTGGGCATCCTGGCGGACGAGGCTGGCTACCGGCCGTTGGCCCTGTACCTGTACGACGAGTGGGACTGCGGGCTGGACCTGTGTGCCTCGGTCAACGGCGGCCCGGCCGGGCTTCGCGAGCGGGTGGAGGTGGGCAGCGGCATCGTCGGGCGGGCGGCCCGCGACGGCATCCCGATCTTCATCGACCATCCCGCCGATGCCGAGCTCGGAGCCGACGCCGGGCTGTTGGAGGAGGGGGTGGCCGCCGTCTTTGCGCTGCCCCTGGCCGACAGCGATGGGACGGTGGGGGTGCTGGTCGGGGCGGCCCCCGCCCCGTTGTCCCCTCGCGAGAGCGGATGGCTGGTGCAACTCGCCGGGCAACTCGCGGTCAGCCTGCGAGCCCGCCGGCGCAGCGAGGAATTGCAGCTCCTGTCCACCCAGCTCACCGAGCGCACCCGGCGGGTCGCCATCCAGAACCGGGACCTGGAGCGGGCCAGCCGGATGAAGTCCCGGTTCCTGGCCACCATGTCCCACGAGCTGCGGACTCCGCTCAACGCCATCATCGGGTTTTCGGAGGTCCTGCGCGACGGCCTGCTCGGCCCGCTCACCGACAAGCAGGCCGAGTTCATCGGCGAGATCTGCGACGGCGGCCGGCACCTGCTGGCGGTGATCAGCGACATCCTCGACCTGTCGCGTATGGAGGCCGGCCAGGTCGAACTGGACGTGGGCGTCGTCGTCGTGCAGGATCTCGTCGACGGAGCGCTCGCCGCGGTGCGCGACGCCGCGGCTCGGGGCGGGGTGGACCTGTCGGCCGAGGTGAGTCCTCAGCTCGGCGAGCTGGCTGGAGACGAGCGCCGGCTGCGCCAGGCGCTGGTCAACCTGCTGGCGAACGCGGTGAAGTTCACCGATCCGGGAGGCCGGGTCCACCTGGGCATGCGGGGCGAGGACGGCGATGCCCTGATGGTGGTCCAGGACACCGGGATCGGCCTGGCGCCGGACGATGTGGACGCCATCTTCGAGCCCTTCGTCCAGCTCGACTCGGCCCGGGCCCGCCGATTCGAGGGCACCGGGCTGGGGCTCACCATCGTCCGGCGGATCGTCGAGTTGCACCGGGGCACGGTGCAGGTCGACAGCCGCCCGGGGGTGGGGACGACCGTGGCAGTGCGGCTGCCGGGGGCCGTGTCACCGGTGGGGCTGGCCGAGGCCCGTCGCCGGATGGAGGCGGTGGCCGGTCGCCCGCTGTTCCGATCCCGGATCGCGGCCCGACTGGGGTCGGACACCACGGTGAGCCTGGTTCCGGACGGTCCGCCCCGCGTGGGGATCATCTGCGACGACGACGCCAAGGTGGCCCCGTTGACCGCACGGCTCGCCGCGCTCGGTCTGGCGCCGGTGAGCGGGCTGGAACCCTGCGAGGGAGTGGCGGAGGACGGCGGCAGCGTGGATCTCGTGGTGATCGAGCTGTCGGCCATCGAGCAGCTCTCCCGGCTGCTCGCCGTCGACCCTGCGCCGGACCCTGCGCCCGCCCTGCCGGTGGTGGTGTGTGCCGTCGGGGCCGACGAGGCAGCCGACCGGTGCATCGGGGTGCACGCGGTGCGGGCTCGGCCGATCGAAGACGCCGAACTCGTGGCCCTCGCACGCAAGCTCAGCCGCAGGCTCGCCGGGCGGCGCGAAGCGGCGGGCGATCCGGTGGTGCTTGCCGTCGACGACAGCCCGCGGGCCATCGGGCGGATCATCTCGGCCCTCGAACCGGCGGGCTTCATGGTGGTCCCGGCGTTCAGTGGGCGTGAGGCCGCCGCCCTGCTGCGCGAGCTGCGCCCCGACCTCGCCATCGTCGTCATCGACGACGGCGACCTGGAACGGGTGGCCCTCATCGACACCCTGTCGAGCCGCCCGGAGACGGCCGACGTGCCGATCATCGCGCTGGTGTCGGGCGAGCGCTCGCCGAGGGACGACGCCCGCCTGCGATCCACCATCGCCCGAGCCCTGAAACACCCGCGCAGTGGACGCCCCGACCTGGCCACCCTGGTGTCGCGTCTCGCCGGTCGTAGAGGGAATGCCTCGTGATCCACGTCCTGCTGGTTGAAGATGATGAGACCAATCGCAAGCTCCTGGTGGAGATCCTGGAGTTTGCGGGGCACCGGGTGTGCGCGGCGTCGTCCGGTCGGGAAGCCATCGCCCTGGCCACGGAGCGACGCCCGGACGTCATCGTCATGGACGTGAACCTCCCGGAGCTGGATGGCCTTTCCGCCACCCGGCTGCTGCGCGCCCAGCCGGCGACCCGAGCGATTCCGGTGCTGGCGGTGACCGGCCTGGCGATGCGGGGGGACTCGGAACGCATCCGGGCGGCGGGTTGCGACGGCTATCTCGCCAAGCCGATCTCGTACCGGGACCTGCTCGCGGCGGTGGCCGCCCTGGCCGCCGGCCGGCCGATGCCCGACCTCGGGAGGCGACGTCGATGAGCCCCCCATCACCCAGCGTCTACATCGTGGAGGACGAGGTCCTCGTCGGGATGGAGCTGTCGGAACGGCTGCACGCCCTGGGGTACCGGGTCCTGGGGCGGGCCACCGGCGGGGACGAGGCGATGGGTGCCCTGCAACGGCTCCGGCCGGACCTGGTCATTGCCGACATCCACCTGGGCACCGAGCCGTCGGGGATCGCGCTCGCCGAGCACCTGCGACGCCGGGATCCCGCCGTCCCGGTCGTGTTCCTGTCGGCCCGTTCGGATTGCGCCACCCTGGATGCGGCCCGGCGCGTCGCGCCGGCGGGGCTGCTCGTCCAGCCCTGGGACGAGCGGGCGCTGCACGCCACCCTGCAGGTGGCGCTGGCCCGGGCCGCGATCGAGCGCCAGCGCGAGGCTGCAGCGGCGGACCGCCTGGAGCGGGAACTGCGCCGGGCGGCTGCTCGGCACGAAGCCAGCCTGTACCGGATGGCGGCGGGCATGGCCCAGGCGTTCAGCAACCTGCTGGGTGTCGCCCTGGCCCAGATCGGGTTGGCACGCCACGCGCTCGACGACCCTGCGCGGCTGACGCGTTCCCTGACCGAGGCCGAGGCCACCATCGCCACGGCCGGCCGTCACCTCGAGTTCCTTCGGCGCTACGCGGGCGGGGGGCGACCGAGCCTGCGGCGGCTGGACCTCGGTGAACTCTGTCGACGGGCTGCGGGGGACGCCCACGCCCTGCTGCCGGCCGGCGCGCGGCTGGCGGTGGTCACCGATTCGTTCGGACCACTCGTCGTCGGCGACCCCGAGATGCTGGCGATGGCGGTGGGTGAACTGCTGCGCAACGCCGGCGAGGCACTGCCCGAGGGTGGTGGGGAGATCGAGCTGTGGGCCCAGGAGGTGACCGCGGGCGAGGTGGCAGCCTTGCGCTGGTGGCCGACCGACTGGCGCGCAGGCTCCGGTCGCTTCGCGGCCATCACCGTCTTCGACACCGGCGAGGGCATCGCCGATTCCGACCGGCCCCTGGTCTTCGAGCCATTCTACTCGACCCGGGCGCTCGGTCGAGGGCTCGGGCTGGCGGTGGTAGTGGCGGCGGCCCGGGCGGCCGGAGGCGCTGTCGCGGTGCAGTCGAGCCCGGGGTCGGGCACGGCGCTTCGCATGGTCCTTCCGATCGATGCAGGGGGTGATGCATGACCCGAGGGCCGGCTCGCGTGCTGGTGGTCGACGACGACGCCCGCAACCGGAAGCTGCTGCGCGGCGTGGTCGAGAGCGAGGGTTTCGAGGCCATCGGGGCCAGCGGCGGTGCCGAGGCGCTGGCGATCATCGAGCGGGAACCGGTGGACCTCGTACTCCTCGACCTGATGATGCCGGAGATCGACGGGATCACCGTGTTGCGCACGCTCCGGGAGCGAGGGCGACTGCAGACCCTGCCGGTGGTCGTGGTGACCGCCGACGAGGATCGGGCGACGCGGTGGCGGGCACTCTCGGCCGGTGCCATCGACTTCCTCACCAAGCCGGTGGACTGGCTGGAGGTCGCCTGCAAGCTCCGGGCGCTCACCGAGTTGAGCCGCCACCGGAGCCGGGCGATGGAGCAGGTGCGGCGAACGGCGGCCAGCGACCAGCTCGCCCGGGTGGAACAGGCGGTGTCGGGGTTGCCGCTGGTCCTGTTCGAGATCCGGCCCGGGCAACCGTCCGAGAACTGGGTGGTGGGGGACCTGCAGGCCCTGGGCGGGGTGGACGACCTGGAATTCCCCGTTCCGGTCGAACAGTGGCTGGCGATGATCCACCCCGATGATCGCGACGAGGTGGAATTCGCCCGGCAACGCGTGATGGATGGACGGGCCCGGCAGGTGTCCGTGCGGTTCCGGATGATGGTGGAGGGGGAGTGGCGGTGGCGGCTCGGCTACGGTTCCTACGAGCCGGACTTGGACTGCTTCCGCGGCGCGGTGATGGGGATTGACGACCAGGTCGCCCTGGAGGAGCGCCTGCGGCAGGCGCAGAAGATGGAGGCCGTCGGCCAGCTTGCCGGGGGCATCGCCCACGACTTCGGCAACATCATCGGGGCCATCCTGGCATTCGCCGGCTTCGCCCGGGATGGCCTGGCCGAGGACGACCTGCGCCGGGCGGACATCGACGAGGTGATCAACGCGGCGGAGCGGGCCGTCGGGCTCACCCGGCAGCTCCTCACCTTCTCGCGGCGCCAGCCGCTGGCCAAGGCTCCCACCAGTCTCAACGACCGGATCTCCCAGATCCGGCCGCTGCTGGTCCAAAGCCTGACCGAGCAGGTGAAGCTGGAGCTGGTGCTCCCCGATGAGCCGGTGGTGGTGCGGATCGACCCGGTGCAATTCGACCAGGTCCTGCTGAACCTCGCGGTCAACGCCCGGGATGCCATGCCCGACGGCGGGGAGCTGCGGGTGCAGTTGTCGCGGATCGTGGGGCCCCAGGGCCGGGCTCTGGCCGTCCTCGAGGTCGCCGACACCGGGGTGGGCATGGACGACGCGACCCGGGAGCGGGTGTTCGAGCCGTTCTTCACCAGCAAGCCGAGGGGACGGGGGACCGGGCTGGGGTTGTCGACGGTGTTCGGCATCATCCAGGAGTCCGGGGGGACCATCGAGGTCCGGAGTACCCTCGGGGAAGGCACCTGCTTCACGATCCACCTGCCGATCCACGAGGGGGGCGAGGAGACCAGCGGCGGGTTCTCGCGGGTGGAGCGCTACGGGCGAGGCGAGCTGGTGCTGGTGGCCGAGGACGATGATGTGTTGCGCCGGGTGTGCGCCAAGACCCTGGAGGCCGCGGGGTACCGCGTGCGGCAAGCGGCGGACGGGCACGAGGCAATCGACGCGATCGACGAGCTCGGGGGCAGGCTGCGGGTCATCGTCTCCGACCTCATCATGCCGGGTCGCACCGGCTACGACGTGGCTGCCCACGCGGCCCGCGTCGCACCGCGAGCCCGGGTCCTGCTGACCACCGGCTACGTCGACAAGAACCTGGATCGGAAGGGGTTCGACGACCTGCCCATCCTCTGGAAGCCGGTCGCCCCGCAGGAGCTGGTGGCGGCGGTGGCGCGGGCGCTCCCGGCCGAGGAGCCGCCGCCCCCACCGGTACCTGGGACCCGGGGCAAGAACAACCGGGTCCTCGTGGTGGAGGATCACGAGCCGACTGCCGCCGCCGTCAGCCGGGTCCTCCGCACCGCGGGCTACGAGTCTACCGTCGCCGGCTCGGTGGAGGAAGCCCGGGCGGCATTGTCGAAGGACGCCGACTACTACGCCATCCTCTGCGATCTCTCGCTCCCCGACGGCCACGGCGCCGACTTCCTGGTGGAGACGGTGACGATCCACCCGCACCTGGGCCCGCGATGCGTCGTGATGACCGGCGGCGCGGTCGACGACAAGGGCCGGGAGCTGGTTCGCTCCCGCCGGTTCGAGGTGCTGCAGAAGCCCCTGCGTCCCAACCGGGTGATCGACGTGCTCGGCCTGCTGGCCGCGGGCCGGGATGCCCCCCCGGGGATGCAGACGGAGAGTCCATGACCACGCCCTCGGCCAGCGAGGTGGAGGCCCAGCGCCGGCAGCACCTGCAGGCAGTCCTGGCCGGCCTGTCACCTTCGGACCGGCGCCGGCTGGCCCCGGTCCTGCGGCAGGTCGTCCACGATCTCAACGGTTACCTGTCGACCCTGAGCATGGAAGGGTTCACGATCGGGTACCACGCATCGCGGATGACCTCCGCCTCGAAAACGGGGGCCGAAGGCTCGGTGGAGGCGTTGACGGCGGCGCTGGACAACCTCCGCCAGGCGACCGAGGACGCGGTGGCCTATGTCGCCCACCTGCGGGACCTGGCGGAAGGGGACGACGGCGGCTGAACCGGCAGGTCCGACCGGCGGGGCGGTCAACTCGGCGGGCCGTCTCCCCAGAGGTCGACGAAGCACTGGCGCGTGACATCGACCAGCCCGCGGTCGGTCATGCGCAGGGTGGGGATCTCCGCGAGCTGGACGAAGCGCAGGGTCATCAACGTATCGACACAGCAAACGGTGGTCGGCCCCCACCCTGGGCGTCACACTCGCAGTCTTGCGCCAGCTCAGTACGGTGCGATGTCGCGGTCGGGATCGGCCACCGCGAGCTCGCCGAGGACCCGCGGCTCGATCCACTCCTCATCGGTGAGCAGGCTGCGCTCCTGCACCCGGATCACCCGGATCCGTCGACCGGGCCGGGCCGGGATCCGCAGGTCTTCGACGGTGAGAGGTGGAAGGCGGAAGTGCCCCAGGGCCTCCGGGAGGTCGTGGAAGCCACCCTCGACCGGATCGACCAGCCGGCCCTCGGACACGACAACCTCGCCGTTCTGGACCACCGGGTGGATCGCCATCGACTCGAGGTCGTCGACGAACACGAGGTCGGCCTTGTACCCCGGGACACCTTCTCCAGGGCCTCCTCGGGGGTGGAGCACTCGTGGTCGCTGCGGATGAACGCGCAGAGGTAGGCGTTGAGCTGCCTGCCGGTGAGCCCGGGGGCGTGGCCGTCGATCTTCTTGTACCGGGAGCGCAGGATCTCGATCCTGGTGAGCTGCTCCCGGTCGCGGGCCAGCACCGCCGGATGGTTCATCACCGCGCCCAGGGCGATGACCCGTTTCGGGTTGCGATCGACGAGGTCGATCATGTCGTCGGTGCCCAGGTAGTCGCCCGAGGTCTCGAAGCGGGTGGCGGGCACCGCCGATGGCACGCCGATGTAGACATCCAGCGGGATCCCCTCCGTGCTGCGGAGCAGGTAGCGGATCGCCCGGGTGCGCGCCCCGATTCAGAAATCGCAGCCCTTCACGGTCTTGCGACCGTTGGCCTGGGCCCGGCGGATGGACTCCTTCACGGCCCGGGTGACCCGGTGACCCAGCTCGTTCCACACTTCTTCGCTCACCCGCATGTCCGCTTCCTGGTACAGCGTGCGGATCTTCGACTTGACGATGAAATCGGCGGGGTCGATGCGGTCGGGCATGGTGGCTCCGGGTGGGGGGAGACCATGGTGTACCACGCGCGGGTCGAGCGTGGGCGGTTCCCCTGCTCGACGATGGATCGCGAACTTTCGCCCTCCAGTGGCGTCAGCCGATCGGCGGGTGGGATAGGCGCACCGTCCCCAACCACGGAGGTTCCGTGATCCCAGTCGATAGCCCGGCTCCGTCGTTCACCCTGAACGACCACCTGGGGCGCACCGTGTCGTTGACCCGGTTCCGCGACCGACGCCACGTCCTGCTCCTGTTCTACCCCCTGGACTACACACCGACGTGAAGCACCGAGGTTCCAGCGCTGGAAGCGCTGCGGTCCCGCTTCGCCGCTGCCCACACGCAGCCCCTGGCCATCAGCGTCGACTCGGTCTACTGCCACGCCGCGTGGGGCGAGTCCCTCGGGGGCATCAGCCTGCCCCTGCTCTCGGACTTCCACCCCAAGGGCGCGGTGGCCGACCGCTACGGCCTGTACCTCGCCGACAAGGGCATCACCGACCGGGCCACGGTCATCATCGACGCCGGTGGGACGGTCCGCCATGTCAGCTCGGTGACCCCGGCCGGCAAGCGTGACATCGCCGAGCTGGCGGCGTTGTGCGAGCAGCTCGACGCCGCCTACGATGGGCCGGTCGCCGACCCGCCCCCGGCGCCGCCCGGCCTGCCGGACAACGCCTCGCTCTACGTCAAGGACCACTGCATGTTCAGCCGGTGGGCACTGTTCGCCCGGCGGAACCTGCACCTGGAGGACGGGCTGCCGGTCACCAACGTCAGCCGGGACCCTGCGGCGCTGGAACACCTCCGGACCGTCGGCGGAAAGCCCCAGGCTCCGGCGCTGGTGTGTGGCAGCGACGTCCTCTACGAGAGCAAGGACATCGTCGACCTCATGGTCCGGGCGACCCAGCCGGCCCTCTGATCGCGGCCCGGGCTCGGGCCCGCCCGGGTCCTTGGCTGGGCCGGAGGGGGCCGGTCTGTGCGTGGTCGTGCCGCGCGGCCGGCGGATCAGTCCCCCTCTGCTGCCCCGTCGCCGTCGGAGCCCTGCAGGGCCTGCCGAACCCGGTCCACCAGCGCGGCGGGGGTGAACGGCTTGAGGATGAGCGGCAGTCCCTCGGTGATCACCCCGTGGCGGTCGACCACCTCGGAAGAGTAGCCGGTCATGTAGAGCACCGGCAGCCCGGGCCGGATGTCGATGGCCTGGCGGGCGAGCTGGCGGCCGCTCATCCCCGGCATCACCAGGTCGGTCAGGAGCAGGTCGACCCCCTCGGGGTCGGCCTGCAGGATCTGCAGCGCCTCCTCGCCGTTGCTGGCGGTGCGCACCTGGAATCCCTGGCGTCGGAGTGCCCGCTCGGCCAGGGACCGGACGAGGTCCTCGTCTTCGGCCACGAGTACCGTGTGCGGGCCGGAGG
>RFKJ01000628.1 GCA_003694325.1 Deltaproteobacteria bacterium | reverse complement strand
TCGCGGGGGGTGAGCCGGGCGGGAAGCGGCAGCCATCGCGACTCAACCTCCCGCCGGGGACCGGGTGGCCCCGGGCCGGAGCGCCCGGTGGGGTGCCGGGTTCATGAAGGCCGGATCCTCCAGGGCGGTGGACGTGCACGCGGCGGGCGCGGTGCGCGGGTTGCAGCGCGCCGGGGTGCCGCCCGGGATGGCGGCGACGTAGTCGACACCCTCCACCGGGGCCGGGTAGTCGGTGCTGAGGAAGTGGGCCCCGGACGCCAGGGCCGCCTGCAGGCGGCTGTCGTCGCCGGCCAGGGGCTCCTCGCTGCCGGCGTCGGCCCGGGTCCGCACCAGGAAACCCTGGTCGACGGCGGAGGCGATCGACGCGGCGCCGGCGACCGGGTCATCGACCAGGAAGAAGCTGGCCAGCGGGTGGGCGGGGTCGTCCATGTCGGCGAACATCGCCCGCCCGGCCAGGCTGGTGCCGTTGCGGGTGTAGGCATCGCGGGCCTCTCCACCGTCCAGGAGGCCGAAGATCACCGTCCCCCGGATCTGCCCGAGCACCGGCCAGCCGCCGGCATCGAGCACCGCGTCGCGCAGGGTGTCGGCCTCCCCCTGCAGGGCGTCGGGCGTGAGGTGACGGTCGTCGGGAAACACGCTGCGCAGCTCGGCTTCGAAGTCGTCGACGTGGTCCACGAAGGGTTCGGGGGCTCCTTCGTCCTTGGGTTCCACCAGCACGAATATCGGCAGGTGGGCCGGGTGGGCCGCCGACCAGGCGGCGATGGTCTGCAGGCAGTCCACGAAGGCCAGGCAGGTGGTCTCCTCGTCGATGACCGGCACGTGGTAGACCTCGAAGCGGCCGGTCTCCGGTTCGTAGCGCACGTCCAGCTCGAACTGGCGCACCCCCTGCTCCTCGAGCTGGACATCGAGGGGGGCGTGGGTGTAGCCCCACTCGACGACCAGCGGCGGGTCGTGGGCGACGTGGTAGCTGTTGTGGGTGCCGAGCACCTGGGCGTGGTTCAGCCGCAGGACGTCGTCGAGGGGGTAGTCGAAGGTGGTGGCGCCACCGTCGCTGCTGCCACCGTCGCTGCTGCCACTGTCGCTGCTGCCACTGTCGCGGGCACCGCTGTCCCCCCCGCCGTGGGGGGCGATGCCGGGGACCGGGGCGCAGGAGCAGAGGGCCGTGGTGCAGGCGAGCAGGGCCGCAGTGGCGGAGACGAGGCGCGTGACGATCATGGCCGCACTGTACCGTCGCCGGTCGGGGACGGAGGCGCCGGAGGGCGGGATAGGCACCCGCCGAGCCCTGGAGGACTCGTGTCTGCCTACACCCCGCCCGATGTCTGGACCTGGAGCCCCGACGGCGCCGGGCGCTTCTCGAACATCAACCGCCCGGTGGCCGGGCCGACCCACGACGCCGAGCTTCCGGTGGGGCGCCACCCGCTGCAGCTCTATTCCCTGGCGACCCCCAACGGCGTCAAGGTCGCCATCATGCTCGAGGAGCTGCTCGACGCCGGCCACGACGATGCCGAGTACGATGCCTGGCCCATCGACATCCTGTCCGGCGAGCAGTTCTCCACCGGATTCGTGGCGATCAATCCCAACTCCAAGATCCCCGCGCTGGTCGACCGCCGCACCGACCCCCCGATCCGGGTGTTCGAGTCGGGGGCGATCCTGCTGTACCTGGCCGAGCGGTTCGGCGACTTCCTCCCGGCCGAGCCGCCGGCGCGGACCGAGACCTTGAGCTGGCTGTTCTGGCAGGTGGGCGCCGCTCCCTACGTGGGGGGCGGCTTCGGGCACTTCTACGCCTACGCGCCCGAGAAGCTGCAATACCCCATCGACCGCTACGCCATGGAGACGAAGCGGCAGCTCGACGTGCTCGACCGGCACCTCGCCGAGCACCGCTACCTGGCCGGCGACGTCTACACCATCGCCGACATGGCCACCTGGCCCTGGTACGGCGGCCTGGTCAAGGGGGTGCTCTACGACGCCGGGCGCTTCCTGTCGGTGCACGAGTACACCCACGTCATCCGGTGGGCCGACGAGATCGCCGCGCGGCCGGCGGTGCAGCGGGGGCGCCGGGTCAACCGGACCTGGGGAGATCCGGCGGGCCGGATGCCGGAGCGACACGGCCGCGAGGACTTCGAGCGGCGTTGATCGGTGCCGGTGACGGCGGACACGAACAGGCGGCAGACATGCGGGTGCTCGGCATCAGGGACGGAGAGACGCCCGCGGCGGCGCTGGTCGACGATGGCCGGTTGGTGGCGGTGAACACCCGCGGGGAGGGGAGCGGCCCCGGGGGATTTCCCCGGGAGGCCATCCGGCAGGTGCTCGCCGCGGCCGGCCTGGAGGGGTGCGACGTGGACCTCGTGGCGGTGGTCGGGGCCCCCGGCGGCGCACTCCTGCCGCGGGCCGTGTCGCGGGGGCTGCGCCCGGCGGGCCGACGGGCCCGGTTGCTGGGACACCTCGCCCGCCTCCGGCAACGACGGCGGATCCGGCGCCACGAGACGCTGTTCGGGGTGGAGCTGGACCTGGACCTGGAGCGGGCGGTGGTCCTGGACCCGGAAGCCTGCCGCCGGGTCGGCGAGGCCGCCGCGGCCGGCGGCGGTGTCCGGTCGATGGCGGAGGCCCCGACCGCGGGCGCGGTCGAAGCCATCGGGGCGGCGCTCCTGGCCGGCGGCGGAGCGTCCGCGACCCGCCCGGTGGTCCCCTCCGGGCCTATAGGACCTCCGGACCCGACCACGGGAGGGGAATCGTGAAGCTGCGCCGCTACCACGGCCTGGGCAACGACTACCTGGTGCTGGAGACCCGGGAGGCCCTGCGCCCGGCGCTGGTGCGGGCGCTGTGCCACCGGCACACCGGCGTGGGCAGCGACGGGATCCTGGAGCCCCGGGCCGTGCGGAGGGACGACCAGGGCCGGCCGATCAG
>RFKJ01000049.1 GCA_003694325.1 Deltaproteobacteria bacterium | reverse complement strand
GGACGCGGGGCGTCGGTAGCGGGGGGCACGGCGATGCGGGATGGACGCGGGCGGCCGCAGCTCGCCAGGATGATGGCCGCCGGCTGCTCGCCCTGGGTCAGCGTGATCCGGGCGTGGGTCAGGGAGCGCCCGGACCGGAGCACCACGCCGTCGATGTGCACCGGGCCCGGGGTCAGCGGGGCGAGGAACTCGACCACCACCAAGCGTACCGGCCGGTCGGCGGGGCGGAGCCGGTCGAGGGCCGCCAGCCCCAGGCCGCTGACGACGCCGCCGAAGACCGCCCGCCCCTGGGCCCAGTCCGGCGACACCTCGGCGGTCCAGCTCCCGGGACCCCGGGGGGTGATGGCGATGGCCTGGGACAGGGGCAGGGTCTGCATCAGGCGCGCTCCTCCAGCTCGCAGTACCGCTCCAGCAGGGCGTCGATCTCGGCGGGCAGGCGGTCGAGGCGGGCGGTCAGGGCGCGGAGGTCCACATCGGCGCCGGCCTGCCAGGTCGCCGGGTCGGCCAGCGTCGCCTCGATGCCCGCCAGCTCCTGCTCCAGCGCCTCGATGCGGCCGGGCAGGGCCTCCAGCTCGCGCTTCTCCTTGTAGGTCAGCCGGGTGGA
The DNA here is from genome assembly GCA_003694325.1 of Deltaproteobacteria bacterium. Taxonomy (GTDB): domain Bacteria; phylum Myxococcota_A; class UBA796; order UBA796; family UBA2385; genus J125. The sequence continues at coordinate 5,439 of RFKJ01000049.1, read as the reverse complement.
CGGTGGTCGAGGAGGACGCCGGCGCGCACCGGCGGAGGGGGGCCGGTCGCCGGCCGCGGCCCGCCGGGCCTCCACGGCGGCGAGGTGCTGGAGGCGGCTGGCGTACTCGACCACCCGGCCATCCCCCTCGAACGCCAGGACCCGGTCACACACCCGGTCGAGGAAGGCCCGGTCGTGGGTCACCACCAGGGCGCCGCCGTCGAAGGCCAGCAGCGCCTCCTCGAGCACCTGCAGGGTGAGCAGGTCCAGGTCGTTGGTCGGCTCGTCGAGGAGGATGAGGTTGGCGCCGTGCAGCATCAGGCGGGCCAGCAGCAGGCGCGCCCGCTCGCCGCCGGAGAGCTTGTCGACCCGCTGGTCGTGGCTGTCGCGCGGGAACTGGAAACGGCCCAGGAAGCTGCGGACGTGGACCGGCTCTCCGGCGATGAACACGTGGTCGTTGCCGTCACCGGCGGCCTCGAAGACGGTGGCCGCCGGGTCCAGCCCGGTGCGGTCCTGGTCGAGGATCGCCGGGCGCAGGCGGGGGGCGCGGTGGATCTCGCCGGCGTCGGGGGCCAGCGCGCCGGCGAGGACCCGCAGGAGGGTCGACTTGCCGGCACCGTTGGGGCCGATGACGCCCACCGTTTCGCCCGGCCGAAGGACGAGGTCGACGCCGTCGAGGATCCGCCGGTCCCCGAAGCGCTTGCCGACGCCGTGCAGCTCGATGAGGGCGCCGCCCTTGCGGAAGCCGGTGCGCAGGTCGAGGGAGAAGCGCTCCTGGCGCTGGAGCGGCCGGGCGGCGCGCAGCTCGTCGAGGCGCTGCAGCCGGGCCTTCTGCTTCGTGCTGCGGGCGGCCGGAGACCGGCTGGCCCACTCGGCTTCCCGGGCGATGAGGGCCAGCCGGCGATCCTCGGCCAGCTCCAGGCGGGCCCGCCGCTCGGCCCGGGCGATGAGGTAGTCGGCGTAGGAGCCCTCGTAGCTCACCGCCTGCCCGTCCTCGATCTCGACGATGCGGGTGGCGACGGCCTCGAGCAGGTAGCGGTCGTGGGTGACCAGCAGGACGCCCCCCGGCCAGCCGGCGAGCAGGGCCTGCAGCCACTCGCAGGTCTCAGCGTCGAGGTGGTTGGTCGGCTCGTCGAGCATCAGCAGCCGGGGTTGCTGCAGGAGCACCCGGGCCAGGGCCACCCGGCGCAACTCGCCGCCGGAGAGGTGGGCGATGCTGGCGTCGCGGGGGGGCAGTCCGAGGCGATCGGCCACGGCGTCGACCCGGTGGTCGACCGACCAGCCCACCCGGTCGATCCGGTCCTGGAGGGCGGCCAGCGCGCCGAGGTCGCGGCCCTCGGAAGCGGCGTGGAACTCGGCGATGAGGCGGGCGTGCCAGGCCACGGCGTCGTCGAGGGCGTCCTGGACCGTGGTGCCCGGCAGGTCGGGGACCTGGGAGAGCAGCGCCCGGCTGCCGTGCAGCTCGATGTCGCCGTGGTCGGCCGTCTCCGACCCGGCGAGGATCCGCAGCAGGGTCGACTTGCCGGAGCCGTTGACCCCGACCAGGCCGACCCGCTCGCCGTCGTCGAGCCGCAGGCCCACGCCGCGGAGGACGACGCGGTCGCCGTAGGCCTTCTCGATGTCGCGGGCGAGGAGGAGGGGCATCGGCCCCTGCTACGTCATCGGGGCCGCGACCGCCAGTGCGCGGCGGTGCAGGACGGTGGCGGGATAGAGCCCCGGCTCTCCCCTCGCCGCTCGACGGACATCGCCATGCAGCAGCCAGAGCCTCGTCCCCTCCGCCACCCGGTCCGCATCGTGACCGCAGCCAGCCTGTTCGACGGCCACGACGCCGCCATCAACATCATGCGGCGGATCATCCAGGCATCCGGCGCCGAGGTCATCCACCTGGGACACAACCGGTCGGCGGCCGAGGTCGTGCGCTGCGCCATCCAGGAGGACGCCCAGGGCATCGCGCTGACCTCCTACCAGGGCGGCCACGTCGAGTACTTCAAGTACCTCGTCGACCTCATCCGGGAGGCGGGGGCCCGGATCCAGGTCTACGGCGGCGGCGGGGGGACGATCCTGCCGCAGGAGGCCCAGGAGCTGCACGAATACGGCGTCGCCCGGATCTACAGCCCCGACGACGGCCGGGCCATGGGGCTGCAGGGGATGGTCAACGACCTGCTGGCCGGCTGCGACTTCGAGAAGCGCGGCCCGGAGTTCCAGCCCCACCTCGAACGGCTCGCCGTGGGCGCCGACCCGGACATCGCGGCCCTGATCACCATCGCCGAGAACCACCCCGAGGTCCGCCGGGAGCTGCACGAGGCGGTGAGCGCCCGGATCGACCCGGCGCGGGTGATCCCGGTGCTGGGCATCACCGGGACCGGCGGGGCGGGCAAGTCCAGCCTCGTCGACGAGCTGGTGCGGCGCTTCCTGCTGGACTTCGAGGACAAGCACGTGGCGGTGCTGTCGGTGGACCCCAGCCGCAAGCGCAGCGGAGGGGCCCTCCTCGGCGACCGGATCCGGATGAACAGTGCCAGCCACCCCCGGGTGTACATGCGATCCCTGGCCACCCGCCAGAGCAACCTGTCCATGTCGTCCCACGTCCGGGAGGCCATCGACATCTGCAAGGCGGCAGGCTTCGACCTGGTGATCGTGGAGACCAGCGGCATCGGCCAGTCCGACACGCAGATCGTCGACCACTGCGACGTGAGCATGTACGTGATGACGGCGGAGTACGGGGCGGCCACCCAGCTCGAGAAGATCGACATGCTCGACTTCGCCGACCTCATCGCCATCAACAAGTTCGACAAGCAGGGCAGCGAGGACGCCCTGCGGGACGTGCGCAAGCAGGTCCAGCGCAACCGCCGGCTCTTCGACCGGAAGCTGGAGGAGATGCCGGTCTACGGCACGATCGCCAGCCAGTTCAACGATCCGGGGACCAACATCTTCTACCGGGTGGTGGTGGACACCCTCGCCGAGCGGACCGGCGCCGACCTCCACAGCCACTTCGAGGTCACCGGGGGGATGTCCGAGAAGAAGCCCATCATCCCGCCGGGCCGGACCCGGTACCTGGCCGAGATCGCCGAGGCCTGCGAGCGCGCCGATGCCCACGTCGCCGAGCAGGCGGCCATCGCACGGCGCATGTACCAGCTCCAGGGCACCATCGAGCAGCTCCGCGAGCGGATCGGTCGCAAGCGGGTCGAGGTCGACACCCGCGACGGCATGGTCCGGGCGGTGGAGGTGGTCGAGGGCGAGCCGGCCTACATTGCCGACCTGGTGGCCATGTACAAGGAGCTGGAGGAGCAGCTCACCCCGGCGTCGCGCAGGGCCCTCCGGGAGTGGCCGGAGCTGGTCGAGCGCTACCGGGCCGACACCTACCGCTACGAGGTGCGCGGGCGCGTGGTGGAGCAGGAGCTGTACCGGGAGAGCCTGTCGCACAGCCGGATCCCCCGCGTGGTGCTCCCCACCTGGAAGGACTGGGGGGACCTGCTCACCTGGATCATGCGGGAGAACGTGCCCGGCTTCTTCCCGTACACGGCCGGGGTGTTCCCCCTCAAGCGCCAGGGGGAGGACCCGGCGCGGCAGTTCGCTGGTGAGGGCGGGCCGGAGCGCACCAACCGCCGCTTCCACTACCTGACGCGCGGCGCACCCGCGGCGCGGCTGTCCACGGCCTTCGACAGCGTCACCCTCTACGGGGAGGACCCGGATCCCCGGCCGGACATCTACGGCAAGATCGGCATGTCCGGAGTCTCGGTCGCCAGCCTGGACGATGCCAAGAAGCTCTACAGTGGCTTCGACCTGTGCGACCCCAAGACCTCGGTGTCGATGACCATCAACGGGCCGGCGCCGATGATGCTGGCGTTCTTCATGAACGCCGCCATCGACCAGCAGTGCGAGCGCTACATCGTGGAGCACGGCCTCCAGGACGAGGTGGAGCGGAAGATCCGCGCCTTGTACGAAGACCGGGGCATCCCGCGCCCGCGATACAACGGCCCGCTGCCCGAGGGCAACGACGGCCTGGGGCTCATGCTGCTGGGCGTCACCGGCGACCAGGTCCTTCCCGCCGACGTCTACGCCGACATCAAGGCGCGGACCCTCTCCCGGGTTCGGGGGACCGTCCAGGCGGACATCCTCAAGGAGGACCAGGCGCAGAACACCTGCATCTTCAGCACGGAATTCGCCCTGCGGATGATGGGGGACATCCAGCAGTACTTCATCGACCACCAGGTGCGAAACTTCTACAGCGTGTCGATCTCCGGCTACCACATCGCCGAGGCGGGGGCGAACCCGATCACCCAGCTCGCGTTCACGCTGGCCAACGGGTTCACCTACGTCGAGTACTACCTGGCCCGGGGCATGCACATCGACGACTTCGCGCCCAACCTGAGCTTCTTCTTCAGCAACGGGCTCGACCCGGAGTACTCGGTGATCGGCCGGGTGGCGCGACGGATCTGGGCGCGGGCGATCCGCGATGTCTACGGAGGCAACGCCCGCAGCCAGAAGCTGAAGTACCACATCCAGACGAGCGGACGGTCGCTGCACGCCCAGGAGATCGCCTTCAACGACATCCGCACCACGCTGCAGGCGCTCACCGCCCTGTACGACAACTGCAACAGCCTGCACACCAATGCCTACGACGAGGCGATCACCACCCCGACCGAGGAGTCGGTGCGCCGAGCCCTGGCGATCCAGCTCATCATCACCAAGGAGCTGGGGATGTCGATGAACGAAAACCCCAACCAGGGGTCGTTCATCATCGAGTACCTGACGGACCTGGTCGAGGACGCCGTGCTGGAGGAGTTCCGCCGGATCTCCGATCGGGGGGGCGTGCTCGGCGCGATGGAGCGGATGTACCAGCGGGCGCGCATCCAGGAGGAGAGCCTGTACTACGAGGGCCTCAAGCACAGCGGCGCGCTGCCCATCATCGGCGTCAACACCTTCCTGGACCCGCAGGGCTCCCCGACGATCATCCCAGGGGAGGTGTTCCGATCGACCCGGGAGGAGAAGGACTTCGCCATCGCCTGTCGCGACGCGATCCACGCCCGCAACGCCGACGCGGCCCGGGAGCAGCTCCGGTTGCTGACCGAGGCGGCGGTGCACCACGGCAACTTGTTCGAGCGGCTGATGGAGGCGTGCAAGGTCTGCACCCTGGGCCAGATCTCGCGCGCGCTCTACGACGTCGGCGGGCAGTATCGCCGCAACATGTAGGGGGTGCGGGGAGCCGGGAGTCCGGCTAGGCCGGACCCATGGTCGCACCGGTCTCCATCCACCTGTGGCGCCATCCTCCGGCCTGGCGGTGGTCGGTGGGGGGCGGGCTGTTCATCCTGGCCGTGGCCCTGGGGGTCACCGGTCAGTGGCTGCTGGCGGGGCCTGCCGCCCTGGCCTGCCTGGTGGCGGCCGCCGCCAGCCTGCTGGCCTCGGCCGGGGTGTTCATCGCCGACTACCGGGGTGACATCGAGGTGACGCCCCAGGGGCTGG
>RFKJ01000627.1 GCA_003694325.1 Deltaproteobacteria bacterium | reverse complement strand
GGCCGGGGACCTGCGAGCCGAGGGCTTCACCCGGTGGTGGGACCCGTCCGCCGTCGGCGGCGCCCTGCCGACCGCCGGCGCACCGGGCGGGCACGAGGCGGGGAGCCTGCCCCTGGATCCGGAGACCGACGCCCGCCGCCGGCGCCGGGCCGAGGGCGAACTCGAGGCGCTGGACCCCGCAGCCGAGGTCCCCGGCTGGCTCGTCGTCGACCGCCTCGACCCGGCCCGCACCGATCGCCAGCGGCTCGCCGAGGGGATCGCCCTGGCCTATGGCTGGGGCTCGGACCGCTGCGTCTTCGTCCCCCGGACCGGCGCCCCCCACCGCTTCTCCCGGTACGCCTCCTGCCCCACCCACGGCCGGGTCCTTCCCGAGGAGCTGCAACCGCGGGCGTTCTCGTTCAACAGCCACGTCGGCGCCTGCCCCCGCTGCGACGGGCTGGGCACGGTGACCGCCGTCGATCCGGCGCTGCTGCTGCCCAAGCCCCACCGGCCGCTCCTCGACGCCCTGGACGGCCGGGTCCGGGTGGGGATGTTCCGCAGCCGGCGCAACCGGGCGCTGGTCCAGGCGCTGTACCGGCACCACGACACGCCGTGGACGACCCCCGTCGCCGACTGGCCCCCGGCGCTGCGCCGCGCCGTGCTCCACGGCTCCGATCAACCGCTGTCGATCCGGTTCACCCGGACCTGGGGCAGCACCCGCACCCGGGTGGAGGAGACGCGCACCTGGGAGGGGATCATCCCGATCATGGAGCGCTGGGACGCCCGCCTGTCCGACCTGCGGCGGGAGAGCGTCTGCCCGGAGTGCGACGGCGGCCGGCTGCGGCGGGCCCACCTGTTCGTGACCATCGGCGACGAGGTCGTCGAAGGCGGCGCCCCGGTGGCCGACAACGGCCACCAGCCGGCCGGGCGGAGCATCGCCGGGGTCACCGCCCTGACCGTCCACGAGGCCCGGCGCTTCTGGTCGGCGCTGCGGCTCGATCCCACCGAGGCGACCATCGCCGAGCAGGCGGTGGCCGAGTTGATGGGGACGCTGGGCTTCCTGGAGGCGGTGGGGCTGGGCTACCTCAGCCTGGACCGTTCGGCCGACAGCCTGTCGGGCGGGGAGGCCCAGCGGATCCGCCTGGCCACCCAGCTCGGCGCCCGCCTCACCGGGACGATCTACGTGCTCGACGAGCCGACCATCGGCCTGCACCCCCGCGACACCCGGCGCCTGCTGGACACCCTGGCCGGGCTCCGAGACCTGGGCAACACCCTGGTGGTCGTCGAGCACGACCTCGACGTGATGCGCGCCGCCGACCACATCGTGGACATGGGGCCGGCCGCCGGAGAGCACGGCGGGCGCATCGTGGCCCAGGGCAGCCCGTCGGCCCTGGCCGCCGCGGGGGGCACGCCGACCGCCGACCACCTCGCCGGTCGGCTGCAGGTCCCCCGCCCGGGCAGGCGCCGGCAGGCCCGTCGCTGGCTGGAGGCGCCGCCCGCCTCCCTGCACAACCTCCGCGACGTGGTGCTGCGCATCCCGCGTGGCTGCATGACCGTGGTCACCGGGGTGTCGGGTTCCGGCAAGAGCACCCTGGTGATGGACTGCTTCGCCCCGTGGTTGGAGGGCGAGCTGTCCACGGCGGCGAAGCGGCGCCGCGCGACGGTGCCCGACCGCCTGGTGGTGGTCGACCAGAAGCCCATCAGCCGCAGCCCGCGGTCCTGCCCGGCCACCTTCACCGACATCATGGACAAGCTGCGGGCTCTCTACGCCCAGACGCCGCTGGCGCGCCAGCAGGGGTGGAGACCGGGCATGTTCTCGTTCAACTCCAAGGACGGTCGCTGCCCCCACTGCGAGGGCCGCGGGGCGGTCCTGGTGGAGATGCACTTCCTCTCCGACGTCTGGGTGCCCTGCGAGCACTGCGGGGGGCGGCGCTACCAGGAACAGGTGCTCGAAGCCCGGTTCAAGGGCCTGTCCATCGCCGACGTGCTCGACCTTCCGGCCGAGGAGGCGCTGTCGGTGTTCGACCACCACCGCCCCATCCGCCGCCGGCTGCAGAGCCTGGTCGACGTCGGGCTGGGATACCTGCGGCTCGGCCAGCCGGTCCACACCCTGTCGGGAGGCGAGAGCCAGCGGCTCAAGCTGAGCCGGGAGCTGGCGGCGCCGCCGCGCAAGCGCCGGGGTCGGGGCGGCGTCCAGGAGACCGTCTTCGTCCTCGACGAGCCGACCACCGGGCTGCATGTCACCGACGTGACCCGGTTGCTGGCCGTGCTGCACCGCCTGGTCGACGATGGCCACACCGTCGTCGTCATCGAGCACCACCTCGACGTCATCGACAACGCCGACCTGGTGGTCGACCTCGGCCCCGAGGGCGGGGACGATGGGGGGCGCATCGTCGACCAGGGCACGCCCGAGGAGCTGGTGGCCCGCTGCGAGCAGACCGGGAGCTGGACGGGCCGGGCGCTGGCGGCGCACCGGTCGCGCACCGCCGCGGCGCCGGGCGGCTGAGCCCGGGGCGGCCCGCCGCGGGTACGCTCAGGGCTGTCGCGTCACCAGCGTCAGGACCGCGCGCTCGGTGGTGCCCGCCGGCGCACCGTGGACGAACTCCACCTGCAGCAGGTCGCGCTCGGCCACGAGGTCGGCGAGGGCCTGGAACCCGTCGTCGGGGAAGGTCTCGCTGGTCGCGGGGGCGAGCGCCAGGTCGCCGAGGCGATCCCGGAGCAGCTCGGTGAGGGTGTCCACCAGCTCGGCCAGCGCCGGCAGCGCCAGGTCGGGGCGACCCTCCACCACCGGCCGCTCGGTGCTGCGGGCGATGGCCGCCAGGCCCGGGGTGCTGACCGCGAGGAAGGTGAGGATCTCCACCGGGCCGACCAGCGACCGTCGGCCGGCCCAGGTCACGCCGCGAGTGGCCCGCGGCGCGATCCGGACATCGACGACCTTGGCGTCGGCCAGGCCGAACCGGGGCAGCCACCGGCGGGCCAGGTCGACCATCTGCTCGACGACCCGCGGGTGCGGCGCCTCGGCCATGCTGGCCTCCAGGCGGCGCCGGCGGATCAGCTCGGTGTGGACGAAGTCCCGCAGGTAGGACTCGTGGGTCGCGGCGTCGATGGCGCCGTTCTTGACGAGGATTTCGCCGATCCGGCGCCAGCCCGCCCGCTGCTCGGCGTGCAGGGCCTCCATCTGGGCGGTCGTGGCGAAGCCGAGGGCGACGGCCAGCTCGCCGAACCGCAGGTCCCCGTGCGCGAGGTGCGGCCCCCGCTGGCACCGGCGGACCTGCTCGACCTGCTCCGGCGTCAGCAGCCCGCGGGCCACCGCCAGATCCCCCAGGCGGGTCCGCCCCTCGGCCTGTTCCGCCAGGGCTGCAGCGAGCTCGTCCTGGCGCACCACGCCGAGTTGGACCAGGAAGTCGCCGTAGAAGGACATGGAGGCTCCGGGAGAGGGCCGACGGGAGAGGTGTAGCGAGACCGGGAGGCGGAGACCAGCGGGGGCGGACCCGGACCGGGGCCGGCGGCTCGG
>RFKJ01000626.1 GCA_003694325.1 Deltaproteobacteria bacterium | reverse complement strand
GGGCGAGCGAGCGAGCCGTCCGCCGACGACACGACGGCCGCCGGGGCATCGCCCGGATCCGGACCGGTCGGGCCGGTCCCCCCGGCGTCGTCGTCGGATTCCTCGGCGAGGTCCAGTTCGTCGACCCCCTCCATGAACCAGGGCTCGGCCGCCGGGGGATCCGCCGGGGCCACCCCGGCCAGGTCGCCGTCCAGGGCCTCGCCCAGCTCGTCCAGCACGTCGCTCGGCCGATCACCGGCCCCGGCCCCGATCCCGGGGACGCGCTCCGGCGAGACCACCGCCGACCCCTCGGCCGGATCGGCGTCCGGCCACATCGCGACCCCCATCACCAGTCCCCCGACGAGGACCACCGCCAGCGCCGTGCCCGCCGCGGCGAGGACCACCCGCCGCCGACCCGACGACCGGGACCCGGTCGGTGCCGCCGGGACCGCCTCGGCCACGCTGTCGGTGACCCCGCCGGAGACGTTGCCCTGCTCGACCAGGGTGGCGCCCGACAGGTCGTCCTCGATGGCCTCCCGGGCCGAGAGCAGGTCGGGAACCACCTCCTCGGCCCACTCCGTCAGCCAGGGGGCGCCCAGGGCCGGGCGCAGGGTCCGGCAGGCCCGCTCCAGCTCGCGCGCGGTCGGCCGGGCGTCGGGATCGTAGAGCAGGCACTCGGCGATGAGCCGGTAGAGGTCCTCGTTGGGGAGCTGCTCCCACAGCCTGCCCAGCGCCTCCCGCAGCCGGGCGTCGTGGCGCTCGCGGCTGGCGGAGGTCCGGCCCAGGGGCTCGCCCATGACCAACTCGTAGAGGACCGCCCCCAGGGCGTAGATGTCGCCCTTGTGGTCGTCGATGCCGTCGAGGCGCTCCGGCGACATGTAGTTGAGCGACCCGAAGTAGATCGACTGGGTGTGGGCCTCGCGGTGGGCGAACTCGGCCCGCGCCACGCCGAAGTCGAGGACCTTCACCTCGCCGGCGGCCGTGAGCTGGATGTTGCCCGGCTTGATGTCCCGGTGCAGCAGGCGCAGCGACCCGGCCGCCTCGCCGGCGGTGCTCCGGTCCATGCTCATCTCGTAGGCGTAGTGCAGGGCGTTGGCCACCTCCTGGACGATCTCCACGGCGACCCCCGGCGGGACCGTGCCGCGGGCCGCGAGGAGCTGCTTGAGGTCCACGCCCTCGACGAACTCCATGACCACGGTCCACCGCCCGCCGAGCCGGTGCAGCCCGTCGACCTGCACGATGGCCCGGTGCCGCAACATCCCCAGGACCCGAGCCTCGTCCCGCAACCGCTCAGCCACCCCGGCGGCCTCCGGCGCATCCGGGTTGAGCACCTTGAGCGCCACCTCCTTGCGGAACCCGCTGGGACCGAGCAGCTCGGCCCGGTAGACGGTTCCGAAGCCCCCGCGGCCCACGGCCTCGATCACCCGGTAGCGGCGAACCTCGGTTTCCATCGACGGGACAGCTCCCACGGCGCCGCGGGCTGTCGGAACTCCGCGGCACCCGCAGCGTGATCGGCACGGTGCCGCCCCGCAGCGTAGCAGACGAGACGCTGGTTGGACGCCCCCCGGCCGGCCGAACGGCGCCGGGCGGGGCGTCGGGAGGCCCGCCTGACGGCCCGCCGAGAGGAGCGGGGGGTGGCGGCGCTCGGGTACCATGGCCGAACCCGAGGTCTGCCGATGCTCCTCCTCGCCGGCCTGATGGCCTGCACCGCCCCGCCGTCGTCGCCTCCGCCGACCTCCGGTGAGCCGGTCGACCTGCTCTCCCTGGTCGATCCGTTCATCGGCACCGGTGGTCGGGGCTTCAGCGTCGGCAACGGCTACCCGGGCGCGACGGTGCCCCTGGGGCTGGTCAAGGTGAGCCCCGACACCGCCGACGTCAACGGGCTGGCGCCCGGCTACCACCACGGCGGCGGCTACCACTACGACGATGTCTACATCCAGGGCTTCTCCCACCTGCACATGTACGCCATCGGGGTCACCGACTACGCCGCCGTCGCGGTCATGCCGGTCGACCGCGGCGACCGCGATGGCATCGCCGCCGAGCAGGCCCTGGAGCCCGGCTACCGGGCCCGGTTCGACCACGACCACGAGGAGGCGCGCCCCGGGTGGTACGCCGTCGAGCTCCAGGACCCCGACGTCTCGGTCGAGCTGACGGCCACCGCCCACACCGCCCTGCACCGCTACCGGTTCGCCGACAGCGTCGCCGGTCCCACCGTCATCGTCGACCTGGGCCACACCCTGGGATCGGGCATCACCCGGGGGGCGTGGATCGACATCGACCCGGCCACCGGCACGATGCAGGGCGAGATGGTCGTCGATGGCGAGCTGACCCGACCGTTCCGCGTGTGGTTCGTCGCGGTGCCCGACCGGGCGCCCACGGGCCACGGGACCTGGACCGGGGTGGAGGGCGACGACGGGTCCGATGCCGGCCGGATCACCGTCGTCGACGGCGCGACCTCGGCCGCGCGGAAGACGAACCTCGATGACGACGCGCCCCACGTGCGGGTCGGTGGCTGGCTGGCCTACCCCGCCGGGACCGAGGAGGTCCGGCTCAGGGTGGCGGTGAGCACCGTGGACCTCGACGGGGCCTGGCTGAACCTGGAGGCCGAGGCCACGACCTGGGACCTCGCAACGGTGGCCGACGACGCCTGGGCGCAGTGGGAGGACGCGCTGTCACCCATCCGGGTCTGGGGGGGGCGCGACGCCGACCGGGTCAAGCTGGCCACGGCGCTGTACCACTGCCTGCAGATGCCGACCCTGTACAGCGACGTGGACTGGCGCTACCGCGGCTTCGACGACGAGATCCACCTGGCCGGACACCGTTACCACACCGACTACAGCCTGTGGGACACGTACCGGACCCTGCACCCGCTGTACACCCTGCTGTGGCCGGCCACCCACCACGACCTGCTGGCCAGCTTCGCGCGGATGGTCCAGGACGGGGGCAACCTGCCGCGCTGGGCGGCGGCGACCTACGACTCCGGGTCGATGGTCGGCACGCCGGCGAACATCGTGTGGGCCGAGGCCTGGCGCAAGGGGATCCGCGACTGGGGAGAGGAGATCGTCGCGCCGGTGGCCGTCGACGTCGCCCTGGGCCGGATCACCCCCGACTACGGCGGGCGACCCGATCCCGGCTACCTGGACACCTACGGCTACCTCCCCGCCGACCTCGTGGACACCTCGGTGGCCCGGACGCAGGAGCTGGCGATCAGCGACTACGCCCTGGCCGAGGTCGCCGCGGACTTCGGCCGGGGCGCCGATGCCGCCGAGCTGCGCCGGCGCAGCCACGCCTGGCGCAACCTCTACAACCCCGAGACCGGGTGGTTCCAGGGACGGCTGTCGGACGGCAGCTTCCAGGAGCTGTCCGCCCCCGATGCCTGGGACGACGTCTACGCCGAAGGCAACGCCCGCCAGTACCTGTGGCTGGTCCCCCACGAACCCGAGGCCCTGTTCGCGGTGCTGGGGGGCGCGGACGTCGCCCTGGACCGGCTGACCGAGATGATGGAGCAGACGGCCATCGAGGAGGAGAGTCGCCTCGAAGCGGTGCCCAACTCCTGGTACTGGCACGGCAACGAGCCCAGCCTGCACATCCCGTGGCTGTTCGCCCTCGCCGGCCGGCCCGACCGGACCCGGCTCTGGGTGCGGTGGGTCATGGACACCTTCTACAGCACCGAAGCCGACGGGATCACCGGCAACGACGACGCCGGCACCAGCTCGGCGTGGTTCGTGTGGGCGGCCATGGGGCTGTACCCCCTGGCCGGCAGCGAGCGCTACGTGCTGGGCCTGCCGGCCTTCGAGCGCATCGAGTTCGACCACCAGGGCGACGTGTTCACGATCACCTCCGACCTCGACCCGCTGGCGGGGGATGCGCCGGTGGAGGTGTCGCTGGATGGCCAGCCCTGGCCGGCGCCCCACCTCGCCCACCCCTGGCTGCGGCCGGGCGGATGGCTGCACTTCGGAGCCGGGGGGTGAGCAGCCCGACACCACGACCGGGGGCCGGAGCGCGCGGCGGTCATCGAGGACGAGCTGCGTGGCGCCAGCTCCGGGCGCTGCTGGTGCTGGTCCACGTCGTCGCCGTCGGGCTCGCGGCGCTGCCGGCCCCGGAGGGCGGCATGAACCGGGCGGCCTGGAAGGACCCCACCGTCCAGGACGAGCTGAACACCTGGGCGGCGCGCCTGCGAGCCGCGGGCCTGGACCTGGGCGACGAGGAATTCCAGGCGGTCCTGTGGAACCTCGGCACCCGCACCATCGCCGCGCGCAAGCTCGTACTCCGCCCCCTGCAGCCCTACTACCGCTTCCTGGGCACCCACCAGAGCTGGCGGATGTTCGTGGCCCCGCACCGCTACCCGGCCCGGCTGCACATCGACGTCGAGGAGGGCGGTGCCTGGCGGCCGGTCTACGTCGCCCGGTCGCCCGAGTACCGGTGGCGGGCCCGGCAGCTCGACGACGACCGGATGCGGGCGGCCATCTTCCGCTACGCCTGGCCCGCCTACGCCCGGGCGTGGCGGAGCTTCTCGGCCTGGGTGGCGACCCGGGCCGCCGCCGACTTCCCCGAGGCCCGGCGGGTCCGCCTGCGCTACGACAAGCGGCGCACGCCGTCGCCGGCCGAGGTCGAGGCCGGCGTCGAGCCTCCCGGCCGGTGGATCCGGACCCGGATCATCGACCTCGAGCCGCTGCGCGACCACGGCGCCGGGTCCCCGGCCGACCCGGGGGACGATCGGCCGGGATCGTCCCGGTGAGCGCCTGGTCGGCCTGGGTCCGCCTGCTGGACGAGCAGGAACGGGGCACGAGCCTCGCCCTGGTGCGAATCGGCGTCGGCCTGAGCCTGCTCCTGACGATGGGCCTGGCCATCGGGCACGACGTGGTCGACGTCATCTGGGTCGACCGGGCATTCGGCGGCGCCCGCGACCTCGGCCAGGGCACGCCGCTGGTGGCGCTGCTCGGGGGGCCCACCCCCGCGGTCGTCCACCTGCTCGTGGCGATCACCGCGCTGTCCGGGCTGTTCCTGGCAGCGGGACTCGGCGCCCGCCTCGCGGCCTTCTGCGGCCTCCAGGGCCTGCTGGCGCTGACCTGGCTGAACGGCCACGCCGGCGGCTCCTACGACGACCTGCTGAGCAACGCCCTGTGGCTGCTGGTGCTGGCCCGTTCCGACGCCACCGGGTCCCTGGCCTGCCGGCTGCGCACCGGCCGGTGGACCTCCGATGCCCGGGTGGCCTCCTGGCCCCGGTGGCTCCTGGTGTTCCAGCTCGTCGTGATGTACGCCAGCACCGGGATGCAGAAGCTGTCGGCCCACTGGGTCCCCGGCGGCGACCTGTCGGCGCTCTACTACATCCTGCAGCAGCCGAGCTGGCAGCGGACCGACATGGCCTGGATCGCCCCCTGGTTTCCGGTGACCCGGGCCCTCACCCTGGTGACCTGGGCCTGGGAGATCAGCGCCCCGCTGGTGCTGCTGGGGGCCTGGGCCCGCCGGCCGGTACCCCCCGGCGCATCCCCGGGGCCGGTCCGCCGCCTGCTGCGGAGCGCCGATCCCCGGTTCTTCCTGGTGGCGGTGGGCCTGCCGATGCACCTGGGCGCGCTGGTCCTGCTGGATGTCGGCCCGTTCTCGATCATCAGCCTGAGCCTGTACCCGGCGCTGTGGCACCCCGACGAGCTGGCTGCCGCGTCCGCCCGGCTGCAGCGCCTCGCCCGCCCCGGACCGGTGAAGAACCGGTCGAGGAGATAGCGCGGAAGCATGACGACCCTCCTGGCCATCCTCGACGCCGTCGTCGGCTCGGCGGCAGCCGCCGTCCTGTTCCGACGAGCGGTGCGCCGGCCCCGGCTGTTGCCCGAGGAGCTGGCCCTGGCCGCCGCCTTCCTCGCCGTGCCGGTGGGTGCGGTGTGGCTGTGGGCCTGGGGCACCGACCGCACCCTGCTGGGGTTCGGGGCGCCGTGGACCTGGCTGACCGCGGCCCACCTGCACGTGGCCGGCTGCGGCTCGCTCGTCCTCACGGCCCTGACCTGCCGGCTGCTGCCGGCGGGACGAGGCCTCGCCGTGGTCCGCGGCCTGCTCCTCCTCCACCCCGCGGCCTTCGCCACGGTGGCCCTCGGCATCCTGGGCCAGCCCGGCGCCGAGCTGGCCGGGGCGGCGCTGTACCTGCTCCTGTACGGCGCGCAGCTCGCCGTCACCGCGGTGGGCCTGCGCGACCGGCTCCGCGGACGGGACGGCCCCGCGGTGCTCCTCCTCCTCGTCGCCCTGCTCGTCCCGGTGTTCACCGTGCTGCCGGGCCTGCGCTGGGCCGCTGCCGCCCCCCTGTGGGATCTCGCCGGCATGGTCCGCCACCACGGCCTCCCCAACGCCATCGGCCACCTGGGGCTGGGACTGGCGGCGATGGCCTGGCTGCGACCCGCGCCGCGCGCCCCCCGCCTCGCCGTGCCCTTCTCCCGGCTCCGGGCACGGGGGGTCGTCGACGAGGCCCTGTTCGGATCGGGACCGGCGACCCCCCGGGGGCTGTCCGACTCGCTGGCCGCCTACGCGCGCCCGGACCTGGACGTCGGGCGGCTCCACCCCGATGTCATCGCCTTCTACGAGCAGACGGCCGACTTCGATCTGGATGTCCGGGGCGACTGGCACGTCCCGTTCCGGCTGGCCGGGCGCCTGTGGGCCGACGGCATCGCCCGGGCCATGGGCCAGCTCGGCCTGCCGGCCCCGGGCACCGTGCTGCAGGGCGCCGCGCTGACCAGTCGAATCGTCGATGTCGACGATGCCCGGGACGGGCGCTCCGGGGTACGCGGCTGGGTCCGGCGGTGGCGGGACACGGGACGCCCCCTCTACCTGGCGGCCTACGCCGAGCACGTCCGCGACGGGGTCCGGGTGATGAACATCGCCTTCCCCCTGCCGGGCGGGAACCTCACCTCGGTCCTCCACCTGTCCCACGACGACACCGAGGCCCCCGGCGGCATCGTGCTCAGCAGCCGCAGCGACGATGGCGGCGGCGGCCAGCCTGGGATCTACCTGGTCTTCGGCGGCCACGGACACCGCCTGCCCATGGACGAGTCCATCCATGTCTGGCCCGAGACCTCGCCGGCGGCCGACGGGACCTGCCTGCGGGCCCGCCACCACATGTGGCTGCTGGGGATGGAGTTCCTGACCCTGGACTACCGGATCCGGCGGCGCGGCTGAGCGGCAGGGCTGCCCGACGCCGGTCGAGCCGGCCCTACCCCGACTGCCCCGCGCCTCCCCCCGGGCCGGCCACCCGGCCGGCTGCGAT
>RFKJ01000625.1 GCA_003694325.1 Deltaproteobacteria bacterium | reverse complement strand
GTCATGCCACCGGCCATGGCATGGACGGCGGCGGGCACGCCGGGCCCCCGGCGCCCGACTGGATGGCCCTGGGGCTGCACCTGTTCAACCTGGTCCTCCTGCTGGGCATCATCGGCTACTTCGCCGGTGGCCGGATCAAGGAGGCCATGCGGACCCGCGCCGCCGCCATCAAGCGCGACATCGACGAGTCCAACCGGCTGCGCAAGCAGGCCCGCGAGCGGTTCGAGGAGATCGAGGCGCGGCTGGCCGGCTTCGACCAGGAGCTCACTCGCATGAAGGCCGAGGCCGAGGCCCTGGCGGTGGAGGAGCGCGAGGCGATCCTGGCCCGGGCCGACGAGGAAGCCTCCCGCATCGCCGAAGCCGCCGAGCGCACCATCCGCAGCGAGACCGCTCGGGCTCGGATGGCGCTGCGCCGGGATGCGGTCGAGCTGGCCGTGCAGATCGCCGAGCAGCGGCTGCAGGCGGACGTCCGCCCCGATGACGACATCCGCCTCTCCGCTGACTTGCTCTCCCTGGTCGACGACGCCCAGGCGACGGAGGTCCCCCATGGCTGATGGATCGCTGGCTCGTCGGTACGCCCGGGCCCTGGTCGAGCTGGGCCAGGAGTCCGGCCGGGTCGACCGGTTCGCCGCCGACCTCGCGGCCTTCACCCAGGTCCTGGACGAGGGTGACGGGATGCTCCGCAAGGTCCTCGTCAACCCGGGGCTGACCACGGTGGAGCGCCGCGCGGTGCTCGACCAGGTGCTCGACCGGCTGTCCCTCGACCCCCTGACCGTCAACCTGCTGAAGATCGTGGCCGACAACAACCGGTTCGCCCACATCGACGAGATCGTGCGGGCCTACCTGGAGATGGCGGACGAGGCCGCCGGCCGGTTGCGGGCCACCGTGATCACCGCGCGGCCGATCGGCGACGACCTCGCGGAACAGGTGAAGGCGACCCTCGCCCGGTCGACGGGTCGGGAGATCATCCTGAACCGGGAGGTCGACCCCGCACTGCTCGGCGGGATGGTCGTCCGGGTGGGCGACACCGTCTACGACGCCAGCGTGCGGACGCGCCTGTCGGCGCTGGAGCAGGCCCTGCTCCGCGCTCCCCTCGAAGCCTGACCGCTGCCGGACGTACCCGCCGCGGCCACCGCGCGGTGCCTGCCGGCCTCCACACCTCTACCCCCCTTCCCCGAAATCCCCGTCAGGAGCGCCAGGATGTCTCTCCGCGCAGACGAGATCAGCCAGATCCTCAAGGAACAGATCAAGGACTACGACAACCGCGCCCAGGTGACCGAGACGGGCACGGTCCTCAGCGTCGGCGACGGCATCGCGCGCCTCTACGGCCTGCAGAACGCCATGGCCGGGGAGCTGCTCGAGTTCCCGGGGGGCGTCAAGGGGATGGTGCTCAACCTCGAGGAGGACAACGTCGGCGCCGCGATCTTCGGGTCGGACACCGGCATCAAGGAGGGCGACGTCGTCCGGCGGACCAACGAGATCGTCAGCGTCCCGGTGGGTCCCGGGCTGATGGGGCGGGTCATCGACGGCCTCGGCAACCCCATCGACGGCAAGGGCCCGATCGATTCGGTGGCCAAGATGCCGGTGGAGATCAAGGCGCCCGGCATCGTCAAGCGCAAGAGCGTCCACGAGCCGCTGCAGACCGGCATCAAGGCCATCGACGCGATGATCCCCATCGGCCGCGGACAGCGCGAGCTGATCATCGGCGACCGCCAGACCGGCAAGACCGCCGTCGCCATCGACGCGATCATCAACCAGCGGGTGTTCAAGGACGATCCCAAGCGCAAGGTGCACTGCATCTACGTGGCGGTGGGCCAGAAGCAGTCGACGGTCGCCCAGGTCGTGCGGAAGCTCGAGGAGATGGGCGCCATGGACTACACCTGCGTGGTGGCGGCCAACGCCTCCGACCCGGCGCCCCTGCAGTTCCTCGCCCCCTACACCGGCGTCACCATCGGCGAGTACTTCCGCGACAACGGCCAGCACGCCCTGTGCGTCTACGACGACCTGTCCAAGCAGGCGGTGGCCTACCGGCAGCTCTCCCTGCTCCTGCGCCGGCCGCCGGGGCGCGAGGCCTACCCCGGCGACGTCTTCTACCTGCACAGCCGGCTGCTGGAGCGGGCCGCGAAGATGTCCGACCGGGATGGCGGCGGCTCGCTCACCGCCCTGCCGATCATCGAGACCCAGGCCGGCGACGTGTCGGCCTACATCCCCACCAACGTGATCTCCATCACCGACGGCCAGATCTTCCTGGAGTCGGACCTGTTCTACCAGGGCGTGCGCCCGGCGGTGAACGTCGGCATCTCGGTGTCCCGGGTCGGTGGCTCGGCCCAGATCAAGGCCATGAAGGAGGTCGCGGGCACCCTGCGGCTGGACCTGGCCCAGTACCGGGAGCTGCAGGCCTTCGCCCAGTTCGGCTCCGACCTCGATCCCGCCACCCAGCAGCAGCTCACGCGCGGGGCCCGGCTGGTGGAGATCCTCAAGCAGGGCCAGTACAGCCCGGTCAAGGTGCAGAACCAGATCGTCCACATCCTCGCCGGTATCTCAGGGGTGTGCGACGACATCGACGTCAACGACGTGCAGCGGTTCATCGAAGACCTGGACACCCACTTCGAGAAGAACGAAGCCGTCCTCCTCGCCGAGATCGTCGAGAAGGGCACCCTCAAGAAGGACGGCCTGAGGGACCGGCTCGTCGCGGCCATCAAGGCCTTCCGCGCCACCTGGAAGTAGGTCTCGACGGCGGGCGTCCCCTCCCGGCGCTGGCCTTCCCCCTCGAAGGAGCCCCTCCATGGCTTCCCTCCGTGACATCCGGCGGCGCATCGCCTCGGTCAAGAACACGCGGCAGATCACCCGGGCCATGAAGCTGGTCGCCGGCGCGAAGCTGCGCCGGGCGACCGACGCGGCGCTGGCCGCGAAGCCCTACCAGGACACCCTGGCGCGCGTCCTGGCGCGGGTGGCGGCGGCGGCGGGCGACTCGGTCGAGCACCCGCTGCTCACCGCACCGGACAACGATACCGACGTGCTCGTGGTGCTGATGACCAGCGACCGCGGCCTGTGCGGCGGGTTCAACAACCAGCTCGCCAAGCGCACCCAGGAGGAGATCGATCGCCTGATCGCCGAGGGCAGGAAGGTCCGGATCCTGGGCTACGGCAAGAAGGGCATCGGCTACTTCACCAAGCGGGGCTACGACGTCGAGACCGTCGCCATCGACATCCACCCCTCGACCTACGAGGACCTGTCCCGCCAGCTCGCCGATCGGCTGGTCGCCGCCCTGCAGGCCGACGAGTTCTCGCGGGTGATGCTGGCCTACAACGAGTACCGCAACGCCATGAGCCAGCCGCCGATGTTCCAGCAGCTCCTGCCGATGAGCAGCGGCGCCGCCGGCGACGACGAGCCCACCGGTCCGGCCGGCGAGGCCGAGGCGATGCTGGAGAAGCTGGGCACGCCCATGCCGTCCACCGAGTACCTCTACGAGCCCAACGGGCAGTACATCCTCGACCGGCTGCTGCCGATGGCCCTGCAGGGCCGCATCCTGCAGGCCTTCCTCGAGACCCAGGCCGGCGAACAGGCGGCCCGGATGACGGCGATGGACAACGCCACCCGCAACGCCGGCGAGATCATCGACTCGCTGACGCTGGCCTACAACCGGGCCCGGCAGGCGGCCATCACCACCGAGCTGACCGAGATCGTCTCCGGCGCCGAGGCCCTGTAGCGCGCCCGTCGCCGACCCCCTCTCTCCCCCTTCCTCGCTTTCCATCTGGAGCACCCATGAACACCGGCAAGGTCGTCCAGGTCAAGGGCCCCGTCGTCGACGTCGAGTTCCCGCCGGGCAAGCTGCCCAACATCCTCAACGCGCTGACGCTGTCCAACCCCTTCATCAGCGACGAGGAGGACAACCTCGTGCTGGAGGTCGCCCAGCACCTCGGCGAGAACATGGTGCGGACCATCTCCATGGACACCACCGATGGGCTGTCGCGGGGCATGGTGGTCAAGGACACCGGGGGTCCCATCGCGATGCCGGTCGGCCACAACGTGCTCGGCCGGATCCTCAACGTGACCGGCCAGCCGGTGGACGAACTGGGGCCGGTTCAGGCCGAGAAGACCCTGCCCATCCACCGTCCGCCCCCCAAGCTGGTGGAGCAGAGCACCCAGGTCGAGATGTTCGAGACGGGCATCAAGGTGGTCGACCTCATCGCGCCCTACGCCCGGGGCGGAAAGATCGGCCTGTTCGGCGGCGCGGGCGTCGGCAAGACGGTGCTCATCCAGGAGCTGATCAACAACGTCGGCGTCAAGCACGGCGGGTTCTCGGTGTTCGCCGGCGTCGGCGAGCGCACCCGCGAGGGCAACGACCTCTGGTTCGAGATGATGGAGTCGGGGGTCATCGCCACCGAGCACGACGAGCACGGCCACATCGCCTTCGACGAGACCGGCCTGCCGAAGGTGAAGAGCGACGGCTCCCGCGTGGCCCTCATCTTCGGGCAGATGAACGAGCCCCCCGGCGCCCGGGCCCGGGTCGCCCTGTCGGCGCTGACGGTGGCCGAGCACTTCCGGGATGCCGAGGGGCAGGACGTGCTGCTGTTCATCGACAACATCTTCCGGTTCACCCAGGCCGGTTCCGAGGTCTCGGCGCTGCTCGGCCGGATCCCGTCGGCGGTGGGCTACCAGCCGACGCTGGGCACCGAGATGGGGGCGCTGCAGGAGCGCATCACCTCGACCAACAAGGGGTCGATCACCTCGGTGCAGGCAGTCTACGTGCCGGCCGACGACCTGACCGACCCGGCACCGGCGACGACCTTCGCCCACCTCGACGCCACCACGGTGCTCAGCCGGAAGATCTCGGAGCTGGGGATCTACCCGGCGGTCGACCCGCTCGACTCCAACAGCCGGATCCTCGAGCCGGCGGTCGTCGGCCAGGAGCACTACGACGTGGCGCGCGAGGTGCAGCGGGTGCTGCAGCGGTACAAGGACCTGCAGGACATCATCGCCATCCTCGGCATGGACGAGCTGTCCGACGAGGACAAGGCGCTGGTCGCCCGGGCCCGGAAGATCCAGAAGTTCCTCTCCCAGCCCTTCCACGTCGCCGAGCAGTTCACCGGAATGCCGGGGATCTACGTCAACAAGGACGACACCGTGCGGTCCTTCAAGGAGATCCTGGAGGGCAAGTACGACGACCTGCCCGAACAGGCCTTCTACATGGTCGGCACCATCGAGGACGTCGTCGCCAAGGCCAAGAAGATGGCCGCGGAGGCCTGAACCGTGCTGCACGTCGAGATCGTCACTCCCGGAGCCGTCGCCTGGAAGGGTGAGGCCACCGAGGTACAGGTGCCCGGCTTGCTGGGCGAGATGGGCGTGCTCGACGGGCACGCGCAGGTGCTGGCGCTGACCCGGACCGGGGTGGTCCGGCTGCAACTCGAAGGTGGGGCCACCGAGACGCTGATCGTCGGCCCCGGCTTCGCCGAGCTGACGCCGCTGGGGGTGACCATGCTGGTCGACATGGTCGAACCCGCCGGCACCGTGGACCACGCGACGGCCCAGCGTGATCTGGAGGCCGCCGAGGCGGCCCTGGCGCAGGCCCAGGACGGCACCGATGCCTGGCGCGAGGCCGAATACCGGGCCGAGCTGGCCCGGGCCCGGCTGAGCGCCTGAGCGCGTCCGGGCGCCGGCGCGCCCGGGTGGGCGAACGGGGCGGTGGGAAGCGGCTCCTCGGCCGTCTCTACCACCCGGTGAGGTCGGCGCGGGCTCCCCAGCAGCCGCCCGCGGCCGTGGCGTAGTAGGCCGGGGCGAGCTGGAGGCCGGGGGGCAGCCCGGGCATCCGGGGCAGGTTGAGGTGGAGCGCGACGCTGCGGCGTTCGAGTCCGCGCCCGATCCAGGCGCCGCCCACCGCCCCGGCCCCGGCGCCGGCCAGAGAGGCGATGACGATGCTGTCGCTGTCATCGGTGAACAGGGCCGTCACCAGGGCCGCCGTCGAGCCGCCCAGGACGCCGCCGGCGTCGGCAACCCCGACGACGGTGGGGCTGGCATCGACCACCGGGGACATGAGCACCGCGCCGGTGACGAGGCCGACGTCGCTGAAGCCCAGGGCGAGGCGCATGGTCTCGTCGCCGTCCGCGTCGGCGAGGACCCCCGCGGCGCCGCCGAGGTAGGCCCCCCACAGCCCCAGCGACGTGGCCGCCAGGGAGTCGCCGAAGTCGACGGCGATGAGCGGCGTGGCTGCGGCGGTCGCCGCCCCGATGGCGGCCGGGGTGAGCACCAGCGCGCCCTGGTAGCGGCGGTCGATGTCGGTGACGGCCGACCAGCCGGCGGTCTGCCAGGTGGCCCACCCGGTGGTCAGCCCCACCAGCATGGCGTCGTCGAAGCGCAGGCCGCCGGGTGCCCGGTAGGCCAGGGCGCCGCCGGCCACCAGCCCCAGGCCGCCCCCGAGGGTGATGGAGATCCGCTCGGGGGCCTCCTCGTGGGCCTGGCGGGGCGAGATGCGAACCGCCTGCACCTCGTCCGGCACGGCGCCTCCATCGGGCGGAGGGGCGTCGACGATGTCGCCGGGCGGGTCGATGAGCATGCCGATCCCCCCGCCGATGACCGCGCCGTAGCCGAGGCCGGTCATCGCGCCCCAGGTGACATCGGGCTCGATCCGGGCCTGGGGGGAGAGCGCGTAGGCCGCCAGGACGCCCGACGAGGCGGTGGTCACCGGGAGCGGACCGCGCCCGAGGGTGCCGATGGGCATGGCCGTGCCGAGGAACGCGCCGGTCAGCCCCGAGGCGACGATGAGCGAGCGATCGCGGCCCTCGATCTCCCACCTCGGCGCCGTGAGGTGGCCGGTAGCGAGCCCGGCGGCCAGGCCCAGGCCGAAGGCGCCGGTGGGGGCGGCATCCGAGAGGGGGACGTCGTTTTCGAGAGCCAGTCCGGCGAGGCTCGCGGCGAAGATGCCGCCGGTCAGTCCGACGCCGCTGCCGAGGAGCGCCTGGCTCGCGGTGCCCGGGTAGCGCGGCCAGAACCCGAGCCCCAGGCCGTAGCCGGCGGCCCCGCCCACGACCCCCCCGACCCATGGCGCGTCGTTGCTGGAGGGCGCGGCCCAGACG
>RFKJ01000624.1 GCA_003694325.1 Deltaproteobacteria bacterium | reverse complement strand
CGGGATCACCCCCTACGGGGCAGGAGGCCTGTGGCCGGGGGTCGCCAGCGGGGCGGGCTGGCAGGCCGACATCGACGTCGAGCTGCAGCCGCTGTAGGTGCGATGGGCGCGCCGCGCGGGGTGTGGCGCCAGGACCCCGGGCGCCGTCCGCGTCACCCGGCGTCGGAACGCGGCCCCTCCGGCTCTTCGTCGCCGCCTCCCGCGTGCTCCAGGGCCCACCGGACCTGGCTGAGCATCCCCCGGAGCATGGCGGCCTCGGCGTGGGTGATGCCCAGTCGGGCGAGCATCCGGAACAGGGTGCCCCGCACCTGCGCAGCGCTGCGACCCGCGAGGTACCCGCTGCGGCCCAGCACCGTCGTGGCGTCCTCGGCGATCCGGGCCACCATGGCGGTGGGAGCCGAGGTCGGGGGCGCGACGGGGCCGGACGGCGTGCTGGCGACCCGGTCGCGGAGGGCGTGGGCGGTGACGGTGATCGCCTGGGCGAGGTTGAGCGAGCTGGCCTCGGTGGTCGGCAGGCGCAGCAGGGCGTGGCACCAGGCGAGATCGTCGTTGGAGAGGCCGGTGTGCTCGGGGCCGAACAGGATCGATGCCGGCCCGGGGCCGACCCGGACCGCGTCGGCGAGCTGGCCGGGGGTCCAGACCGGCCAGCGCAACCGGCGCGTTCGCGCGGTGGTCCCGACCACCAACCGGCTGGCGCCCACGGCGTCGGCGACGGTGGGGACGATGATGGCCCCGTTGACGACGTCGTGAGCACCCGGGGCGTTCCACCGGGCCTCGTCGGGGTCGAAGGCGGCCGGGGCGACCAGCACGAGGGCACCCAGGCCGTGGTTGGCGATGGCCCGGGCCGCGATGCCGATGTTCCGCGAGCCTCGCGGCCGCACCATCACCACCGCGATGTCGGCCAGGTCCATGGAGCAGGGACGGCGGGGCGGCTCAGCCGCCGAACAGGCTCTTGAACCAGCCCATGATCCGGGCGAATGCGCCCTTCTCCTCGTCGGCCGAGGCCGATCGCTGGCGGCTCAGCGCCTTCTCGCGGGCATCGGCCAGCTCGGACTGCACGTCGGCCAAGGCCGCCGCCGCCTCGTCGTCCGGCTTGACGGTGGGCGCCGGCGCGGTGGCGGGCTCGTCGGCCGCTTCCTTGAAGTGGCTGCTGAGGTCGGGGGGCCGGTTGACGGTGGTCGCCTCGTCCTCGCCGGCGATCTCCTTGGCCAGCCCCGAGCGCAACATGCCGATGGAGGGAGCGGGACCCTGGTCCGCGGGCGGGGTGGGCTTGGACGCCGGCCTGGCAGCGGCGGGCGCGGCCTTGCTGGTGGGCTTCGCGGCGGTGGCGGCCGTGGTGGGCTTCTTCTTCTTCTTCTTCTTCTTGCCCTGGTTGAGCTTGAGGGTGCTCTCCACCGTCTGACCGGTGGCCTTGTCCCGGGCCGAGAGGTTGAGGATGCCTTCGCTGTCGATGTGGAAGGTCACCTCGATCTGGACCTTGCCGCGGGGGGCCGGGCGGATCCCCGAGAAGACGAAGGTGCCCAGCAGCTCGTTTTCGGCCACCAGGCGGCTCTCCCCCTGGTAGATGCGCAGCATGATGGAGCGCTGGTTGTCCTTGCTCGTCGTCAGCGTGCGCGTCTTGTAGTCGGGGAGGGGCTGGTTCTTCTGGAACAGCACGTGCATCGTGCCGTCGACCTTGTTGATGCCGATGGGCATCGGCAGCACATCGAGCAGCGTGACGTCGTGGCCTGTCGAGCTGGACAGGGAGTGGGCCATGATCGCGGCGCCCAGGGCCACCGCTTCATCGGGATGGACCCCCTTGCACGGCGGCTTGCCGGCAAACTCGGTGACGACGCGCTGCACCAGGGGCATCCGGGACTGGCCGCCGACCAGCAGGATCTCGTCGATCTCCTTGGCGTCGGTGCCCGCTTCCTTGAAGATGCGCCGGCAGGTGTCGATGGTCCGGTCGACCAGGTCGGCGGTCAACTGCTCGAGCTGCTCGCGGGTGACCTCCAGGTCCACGTCGATGGGGCCATCGTCCCCCTTGGCGATGTAGGGGATGTGGATGCGGGTCGACTTCTTGCTGGACAGCTCGATCTTGGCAGCCTCGGCCGCGTCGCGGATCCGCTGGATGGCCACCCGGTCCCAGGCGAGGTCGATGCCGTGCCGGTTGTGGAAGTCTTCGAGGACGAACTGCATCAGGCGGTCGTCGAAGTCGACCCCGCCGAGGAAGGTGTCGCCACCGGTGGCGATGACCTCGAAGATCCGGTCCTTGATGTCGATGACCGAGATGTCGAAGGTGCCGCCGCCCAGGTCGTAGACCGCGATGCGCTGGCTGAGCTGCTTGCCCAGCCCGTAGGCCAGCGCGGCGGCGGTCGGCTCGTTGAGGATGCGCAGCACCTTGAGCCCGGCCAGCTTGCCGGCGTTGCGGACCGCCTGTCGCTGCCGATCGTTGAAGTAGGCGGGGACGGTGATGACGCCCTGGTCGGCTTCGGTGCCCAGCGCGTCCTCGGCGACCTCCTTGATCCGGCGCAGGATCGCCGCCGAGATCTGCTCCAGGGTGAAGACCTGGTCCTTGACCTTGATCAGGACCTCGGAATTCTCCCCTTCGAGCATCTCGTAGGTGAAGATCTGCCGGACCTTGTCGATGGTCTTGCTGTGGAAGTTCCGCCCGATGAGCCGCTTGGCGGCCATGACGGTGTTGGCCGGGTTGAGCTGCGCCTGGCGCTTGGCTTCGTGCCCGACGAGGCGGTTGCCCTTTTCGTCGATCGCGAAGACGGACGGAATCGTGGCGGATCCCCCCCGCTGGGTGATGACCCTCGGCCGCGTGCCGTCCATGACGGCGGCGCAACTGTTGGTGGTCCCGAGGTCGATGCCGATCGACTTGCCCATACGGGGTTTCCTCTGGAGTCCGGAGCGGCTGCTTTCCTACCACGCGTCGAAAGAGCCCGTCAAACAGCGGCTCGCTGCGTTACCTCGGGGACCCGGGTGAAGGGTGCGGGGCCGGCCGTTCCAGCGGCTCCCGTGTCGGAGGAGCGATGTCGGCAGGCGAGGGCGGCGAGGGCGGCGGGGGACGGGGACGAGGGCTTGCCCGGCGCCTCCGGGCTGCGCTGGATGCCCGCGTGGAGTCGGGGCGTCGGGCGGCCGAGCGGCAGCGCGCCCGCAAGGCGCGCCTGGAACGGGCGCGGCAGGGGTTGTTGCGCGACCTGGAGGCCTTTGGCACGGACCTGGGCCACGCCGACGTCACCGCCAGCGACCGGTTCGTCGTCATCCGGATCGGGGATCGCCACCTGCGGTTCAGCGTCCCCGACGAGGGGGAAGGGGTCGTCGTCAGCGGCGACGGCCTCCGCGACGGCTGGCGGTTGCAGTACAACGAGGAGTTGGACCGCTGGGGGTTGTTCCCTCCGTATGGCGCGGTGCGGCCCTTCTTCGACCAGGGCCTGGAGGAGCTGGTCCGCCGGGTCTTCGGGCTGCACCCGATCGACGATGACGCCGACGGTGAGGATGGTTCACGAGATGTCTCGCCATCCTCCCGGCGCCGCCTCTGACGGATCTTCCCCCGACTGGAATGATTTTTCTGGCAGAACACCCAGAAGAACAGGCGGCACTCAAGCAATATAGCT
>RFKJ01000623.1 GCA_003694325.1 Deltaproteobacteria bacterium | reverse complement strand
GCTGAAGGCCGGCGCACCGGCCCCCACCGCGAAGCCCCCCGATTCGCCGGCGACGCCACCGCAGTCCCCGGAGTCCGGCGACGTGGCGGCGACGCCACCCGCCGCGCCCTCCGCCGAGAGGCCGACCGGGCGCAGCGCCGGCCGCCCGGAGGGCGTCGGCCTGCCTCCCCTCACCTGGCAGGGCCGCCCGATCAACCCGGCGATCATGGAGATCCCGCGGCACTTCACGCCCGACCTCGACCGGCTGCCGCCCCCTCGACGGGGACGGCTGCGGGCCAGCCCGGCGGCGCGCCACGCCGCCCGCCAGCGAGGCATCGACCTCGCCCTGGTCACCGGGACCGGTCCCCGCGGTCGGATCACCCGCAAGGACGTCCTGGCCTTCCGCGCCCCCGCCTCCGGGATCGCCCCCCCTTCGCCGGCTCCCCGCGGGGACACCACGGTGCCGCACAGCCAGATGCGCAAGACCATCGCCCGGCGGCTGACCGGGGTGTGGCGGGACGCGCCGGTCTTCTACCTGACCGCCACCCTGGCCTGCGACCGGCTCGTCGACCTGCGCAGCCAGCTCAAGGAGGCCGGCTGGACGCTGTCCTACAACGACATGCTGATCAAGGCCGTGGCCCTGGCCCTGCGGCAGGTCCCCGAGGTGAACGCCTCGTGGGGCGATTCGGCCATCACCCGGCACGGCGACGTCCACATCGGCATGGCGGTGGCCCTGGAGGACGGGTTGATCACGCCGGTGCTCCGCGACGCCGACCGCAAGGACCTGCAGGCCATCGCCGCCGAGACCCGCGACCTCGCCGCCCGGGCGCGCGACCGCAAGCTGCAACCCCACGAGTACCAGGGCTCGACCTTCACCGTCAGCAACCTCGGCATGATGGGCATCGACCACTTCACGGCCATCCTCAACCCGCCGGAGGCGGCCATCCTCGCAGTGGGCGGCCTGCAGCGGGAGGCGGCGGTCGTGGACGGAGAAGGCGGGGGCCGCCTGTCCACCGCCTGGCGGATGCGGGTCACCATGACCTGCGACCACCGGGTCATCGACGGGGCCCTGGGGGCCCGGTTCCTGCAGGCGCTGCGGCGCAACGTCGAGAGCCCGGCCCTGCTGCTGGCCTGACGGCCGCCGGCCGAACTCACCGCCGCGCGATCGGCGCTCAATCGTACGTCGGCAGTGGCTCGCCCTGGGCCCGGGCCAGGACCGACTGGTAGACGTCGTCGAGGTAGACGGCGAGTTCCTCGGCGGAGTACCCGGGCGCCACGAGGTGCTCCACCATCTCGATGGCGGTGCCGCCGTCGTCGGTGGTGTCCAGCAGCACGCTGCCCTCGAGCAGTTCGATGAGGGCCAGTCCGTCGGTCTTCTGGAACCGGGCGGCCACCGACACCGGCGCGTCCACCGTTCCCTCCCAGACCCCCTGCCGCCAGTCGGTGTCGTACTCCACGGTGATGATGTCGTCGATGAGGAGGTGGACCCGGAAGCTGACGTCGTACTCGGGCTCGATGTCCGTCGCCGTCACGGTCCACTCGGTCACCTTCCGCCGGTCGATCACCACCTCGGGATCCTGGATGGCCTGCCACACCGTCGCCACGTCGGCGTCGAGGTAGCCACAACCCGTCGCCCACTTCCAGGTGTCGTCCTCGCCGAAGTCGGTGTTGAAGCCCTGCGGCGTCGGGTCGGCTTCGGTGGGGGGCAACGGATCGGCGGAGCAGGTGCCCAGCGGCTCCAGCCCGGCGGGGAACGGCGTCACGGAATCCCGCAGGCACCCGGTGCCGACCCCCAGGGCAAGGGCAGCGGTCGCAGGTGCGCCGAACCGGTCGACGGTGGGGAACATGGCCCCCAGCCTACCCCGATGCAAGCGCCTTGTTTTACTGACGTTTGTCGACGAACACGTCCCACCGGCCGGTCACGCGGGAGAACCGCAGCTCCAGCAGGATCGCCCCGTCGCCATCCTCGATGTCGACCTCCTCGGTCACCACCGTGCCGTTGCGCAGGGTGACGTCGAGGCGATGGTGGCCGGGGCGGATCCGCAGCAGGTGGGTCCCATCCGACCCCAGGACCGGCTGGGGATCCCCATCGACGGCCACCCGCGACCCGGCCGGTGCCGACAGGACCACCGGGCGGGCATCCCGGCGATCACCCGCCAGCGCCACCAGGGCCGCCAGTCCGATGATCGCCCCCCCGATCCCCAGGCCGATGCGGACCCCGCGTCGGCGCAGCGCGCCCCGGTCCGGGCGAGGGCGCGACCGCAACGCGGGCGGGGGAGGGAGAGAGGAGGCCACGCCAAGGCTCCAGGAGGAAGGAGGGGCTGGGACGACGAATATATCCGCGCCCCCGGGCGCACCGGGTTCAGCGACGCCCTCCGGACCCGGGGATCCGGATGGCCTCCATCCACCGGCCGTCCCGCTCGGTCCGGTAGCTCTCGACCCGTCCGTCGGCGACGAGCCGCTCCACCACCGCGGCCCGCATCGCCGCGGGCGGCAGGGTGGCGTCCAGCGCCTCCCACCGGCGCTCGAAGTAGCTCCGGGCGAGGTAGCCCCCCCGCGCTTCGAAGTAGGCGGCGGCCACCGCGATCTGCTGCAGGACCACCTCCTCCACCGCCGGACCGGTCGGCGCTGGCGCCTCCCCCGTCGCTCCAGGCCGGGGACGCCCGGTGGTGAACGCCTCGATCCCGGTCATCAGGTCGATGTGGGCGTAGGCGGCCGCCCGCAGGGCGGGAGACAACCCCTGCTCGGCCCACGACGCCACCCACACCGGGCAGCCGGCCTCCTGGGCCGCCTCGACTCCGGGCCGCAGGTCCTCGTCCCCCGACATGAGGACCAGCTCGTCGACCTGGCGGGACCAGGCTGCCTTGAGCATGTCGACGACGAGGGCGGTGTCGACTCCCTTCTCCACCCGGTGCAGGCCGCGGTTCCCGCAGTGCGGGCACACCAGGTGGCGGTCGGCGATGGGGAAGCGGCGGACGAAGAAGCCGGTGCGCCGCTCCAGCCCCGCCAGGAACCGTTCGAGGTCCGGCTGGTCCCGCAGGCCGGTGTAGTACCAGGCTCCCGCGAGCCGGGCCGCGTCCCCCCCGATCCGGGCGACGAGCCAGGACGCCAGCGCCTCGTAGTCGATCTCCACCCCCGGGCACACCGCGTCCAGAGACCTGTAGAAATTCGCTCCGTCGAAGAACAACCCGATCCGCATGGAATCCCCGGGGGTCATGAACGAGCCGTCGCTACGGGGAACCCGCCCCTCCGCCCGCCGGCCGACCGCAGTGCCGGGCCCGCCACCCGGCCACGGTGGCCCGGGCGATCGGACCGTCGGCCCAGCCAGGCTCCGGGGACAGCGTATCAGGCACGTCCGCGTCGTCGGCACAGGCTCGGTCCTCGTGCACCCGCTGCAAGGTGGCGAGGGACTGGCGGATGTGACGCCGAAACGCCTCGATGCAGGCTTCCGGCTCGACGATCTGCCCGCAGACCCGCTCGTCGGGGAGCACTCCCCGCGCCGCCTGGGCCCGGAACCGGATCATCCAGAACTGCAGGCCGGCGTCGGGCAATCGCCGCGCCCCGGTGAACCGGGCGAGCCGCAGCTCGGCGATGGCCGGCGCCTCGTCGATGCTGGCCTCGGCCTCGTCCCGGACCAGGTGCCACGAGCACTCCCGCGAAAACCGGGTCTCCAGGCACAGGCGCAGCGCGTCTTCGATGCGCTGTCGCGCCCGAAGCCGCTCGGCGAGCTGGAACACGCACTCGTCCCGCCACAGGGCCAGCTCCGGCTCGGCCTCGGCCAGGGCCAGGCACTCCCCGGCATCGAGCCGGTCGAAGCGCTCCATGATGGCGACCAGGCAGTCGCCGCGGGCGTCGACGTCGATGATCCGGGCGCAGTGGGCACGGGCCCGCTCGTATCGATCGTCTTCGGACAGGGCCGCCACGTACAGGGTGGCATCGCTGGGGCGCCGACACCCCCCTGGGCCCCCGCCCAGGGCCAGCCCCAGGACCAGGGCGCGCAGGGGACGGCGGCTCAGCACGGCGCGGGCCGATCAGTCATCGGGCAGCCGGGCCGGGGGCAGGGTGAAGATCTCGCCCAGGGCGGCG
>RFKJ01000622.1 GCA_003694325.1 Deltaproteobacteria bacterium | reverse complement strand
GCCGGTGTAGAGGACGCCCTCCTCGGCCCCGCCGTCGCCGGTCGTTCCGCCATCGGTGCCGCCGCCGTCGGTGCCGCCGCCATCGGCCATGCCGCCATCGGCCATGCCGCCATCGGCCATGCCGCCGTCGGCGCTGCCGCCGTCGGCGCTGCCGCCGTCGGCGCTGCCGCCGTCGGTCACGCCGCTGTCGTCGCCCTTGTCCCCACAGCCCACCAGGGCCACCATCGCCAGTGCAAAGAGGGTCATGGTTCCTCCTTCTCGATGCAGGCTGCACGATAGCTTGCCGTCGTCTCCACCGGGAGCCGCAATGTCGTCTTGGAACGTCTCCGCCTCCGGCCCCCGGACCTCCACCGCGCTGGTGGGCCGACCGGGGGACGGGTGGTGGCTGTGGGCGCCGGTGCCCCTGCTGGCCCTCGTGGCCTGGCTGCTGCGGGACGTCGCTCCGCAGGTGGGGACCGGGGGCCTGCTCGTCCTGAACTTCATGCACCTGGCGGCCACCTGGACGCGGCTGTACGGAGAGGCCCGCCGCGATCACCCCTGGGGCGCCACGGTGCTACCGGTCGCGCTCATCGCCTTCTGTGCGGTGGTCGTCGGGGCGGGGCGGACCCAGCTCCTGCTGCTGCTCGTCTTCCTGGCGAACATCCCCCACATCGGCCTGCAGAACTTCGGGTTCATCCGGGCCGCCGAGCGGGCTCGGGGCATCGACACCACCCCGCTGGACCGGTGGCTGGACAAGGCCTACCAGGCCTGGGTTCCGACCTGGCTGGCCTTCTGGTTCGCGACCCGGCCGGGAGCCGACCTGTTCGACAGTCGCCAGCTCCACCTCGACCGCCTCCCCCCCGCCCTGGTCTACGGGGTGGGCGTCGGGGTCGGCGTGCTCGCGGCCATCGTCTGGGTGCGCCTGGCGATCGGGGCGCTCCGTCGGCGCCCGGTGGCCCCGGAACGCTTCTGGCTGCACCTGTTCTGGGGGCCGGGGGCGCTGGCCTGCTTCGCCCTCCTCCCCCCCGAGCTGGCGGCCATCCCCCTCGCCGGCGCCCACTACATCCAGTACATCGTCATCGTCCGCCGCTACCACGGCCGGGCCCGGGCCCGCCCCGGCGGGGCCGCCGGCCCCGACCTGTGGGGCCGGGTGCCGGTGGTCCTCTACCTGGTCATGCTCGGCCTGCTGGCGCCGGGGATCCCGGTCCTGGTCCACCTCCTGGTCAGCCGGTGGTTTTCCGGGGTCGACCTGGTGGTCGGTTCGGCGGCCAGCCTGCACCACTTCCTGGTGGACGGGCGGATCTGGAAGCTGCGGCAGCCGCGGGTGGCGCGGGTCATGTTCGGGGCGTGAACCCGGTGGGGGACGGGCACGCCGCGGTGGCAGGCCGTCGCCGGGGGCGCGCCGGCAGACGCCTTCACCGCGACCCGCGGCGCAGGTGGATGCGCCCGGCGGGGACATCCTCCTCCACCGTCACCGCGCCGTCGGGCCAGGTGATCCGCAGCTCGTCGAGGTGGTCCTGGTCTCCGAGGCCCAGGAAGACCTCGGCGGCGCTGCTGCTGAAGCTGCCCTGGCTGCTCGGCTGCATCCAGCGGGTGAGCACCCGGCCGTCGACGGTCGCCTCGACCCGGGCGCCCACACCGAACCGGTTGGCGTCGCCCGCGTCCAGCGTCAGGACCACCCCGTCGTAGGGGGTCGGGCCCGGATCCCAGACCAGCAGGAAGTCCAGCCCGCCGCGGACCAGCTCGGGCTGGGGGTCGCCGTCCAGCTCGCCGATGGCCAGCGTGCGGACGACGCCGGGGGCGTCGAAGCCGACGGCGGCGGCCTCGTCGGCGAATCCCGCCTCGCCGAGGTTGTGGAGCAGCACGTCGGGCTGTTCCTCGGCGTTCTCGAAGACCACGTCCTCGTGTTCGGCCAGCCACTCGGCCATGAGCGTGCCGGGGGCGTTGAGCTGGCCGAAGGTCACCGCCAGGTCCTGCCGGCCGTCGAGGTCGACGTCGACGAAGGCCGCACCCCACGAGGCGTCGTGGACCTCGTCGTCGGGCACGGACAGGCCGGTCGCCGCGCCGGCGTCCACGAAGGCGCCGCTGCCGTCGTTCTGGAGGTAGCGAGGGGGGCCCAGGTTGGTGATGAACAGGTCGGGGTCGCCGTCGTTGTCGGGATCCCCGACCCCGACCCCCATGCTGAACTGGGCCAGGCCGCAGGCGCAGTCGTCGGTGGCATCGACCAGCCGACCCCCATCGTTGCGCAGCAGGCGGTTGGGGGTCGCCGTCGCCCCGAAGTCGTTGGCGATGTACAGGTCGAGGTCGCCGTCGACGTCGACGTCCACCCAGGCGCCGTGGAAGCTCAGGCCGTCGCGGGCCGCGTCGTCGAGCTGGGCGTCGTCGGGGACCAGGGTGCCGCTGCCGTCTCCCCGCAGCACCTGGTTGCCGTCGCCGGTTCCGCCCTGGTCGAGGACGAGCTTGCCGTTGAGGGCGGCCATGTACCGGGCCAGGAAGAGGTCGAGGTCGCCGTCGCCGTCGAGATCGGTCCAGCTCGCCGAGTGGGTGAACCGGGCATCGCCCGGGACCAGGGCCCGGGCGGTGAACCCGCCGGTGCCATCGTTGTCCAGCAGCAG
>RFKJ01000621.1 GCA_003694325.1 Deltaproteobacteria bacterium | reverse complement strand
GCCGGTGTAGAGGACGCCCTCCTCGGCCCCGCCGTCGCCGGTCGTTCCGCCATCGGTGCCGCCGCCGTCGGTGCCGCCGCCGTCGGTGCCGCCGCCGTCGGTGCCGCCGCCATCGGTGCCGCCGCCGTCGGTGCCGCCGCCGTCGGTGCCGCCGCCGTCGAGTGCGCCGCCGTCTGCCAGGCCACCGCCGTCCGATCCGCCGTCGCCGGTCGCGCCACCGTCGCCGCCGGTGCAATCCGGCGAACCGGCACAGCCGTCGTCTTCGCAGTCGAACAGCCCGTCTCCGTCGTTGTCGGCGGCGTCGGAGCAGTCTCCGGGCTGGGTCCCCTCCTCGGGGGTGTCCTTGTCCCCGCAGGCCAGGCCCAGGGCGAGCGTGAGCGCGAGCGAGATGATCATGGCGTCGTCCTCGGTGTGGGGGATTTCCGTGCGGGGGATTTCCGTGCGGGGGATTGTGGATCAAGAACGCAGCCGCCGCAATGCGGTCCACCGGCCTGCCATGCCGATCTCCGCCGGCGAGCCCAGGGCGGCCCTATCGATCGCCGCTCCGGGCCGAGAGCTCGGTTCCGGCGCGCAGCCGGGCGAGGTTGTCGCGGTGCCGCCAGGTGATGCCGAGACCGAGCGCCAGGGCCTCCCAGGTGGCGCCGGGGGCCAGCACCAGGCAGAGCAGTGGCAGGACCGCGACCGCGACCAGCGCCCCCAGGCTCGACCGGCGCGTCGCGCCGACCACCAGCATCCAGGTGAGGCCGGCCAGGAGCGCCGGGCCCGGGGCCAGGGCCAGCATCACCCCGGCGCCGGTCGCCACGCCCTTGCCGCCCCGCATGTCGAGGAACGGGGACCAGCAGTGGCCGGCAAAGGCGGCCAGCCCGACGAGGCCGGCGTACAGGGGGGAGGGGAGCAGCGTCGTGGCCACCAGGACCGGCACCAGGCCCTTGAGCAGGTCGACCCCCAGCGTCAGCAGGCCGAACCCCCGCCCGAGGATGCGGTACATGTTGGTGGCACCGATGTTTCCGCTGCCTCGGGCGGTGATGTCGGTGTCGGCGTACAGGGTGGCCAGCACCACGCCGGTGGGAAAGGCACCGAGCAGGTAGCTGAGCAGCAGCCAGGTCGCGGCGAGGAACATGCGGTCACCCGGGATCGCCGCCAACGTAGCCCGGCGGGAGGCCCGCCCGGTCGGAGCCCGGCCCGGGTGGGGGTCAGCGGGGCCCGGGACCGGTGCCCGGCTCGCCCTCGGAGAGCCCGCCGGCGAAGCCCGCGGTCAACGTGGCCGAGCTGCTGGGCTCGTCGGTGGCGTCGAGGGCGGCCAGGGCGTCGCGGAGCGCGTTGGCGACGGCGGGGTCGCCGCTCTCCTCCTCCAGTGCCAGGGCATGGCCCAGGGTCCGCCTCAGGCCGGGCAGGTCGAAGGCGCGCACCTGGACCTCCAGGGCGCGCTGCCAGGCGCGGCTGGCCTCGTGGAGTCGGCCCGCGGCGGCGGCGATGTCGCCGAGCAGCCGCAGGCTGCGCCCGCTGGCCACCCGTTCTCCGAGCCGGGCGTAGGCTTCGGCGGCTTCGGCGGCCAGGTCCCGCGCGGTGGCGTGGTCGCCCTCGCGCAGCGCCAGCTCGGCACGGCGATGGGCGCGGTTGGCGGCGAGGAGGGGCAGGTTGGCGGCGTCCAGCTCGGGATCGTCGAGCAGCTTGCGGGCCCGGGAGAGGTCCCCCTGGGCCAGGGCCAGCCCGGCGCGCCCGATGCGCCGGTTGCCGGCCTCCACGACCCCGGCCGGGGTCGTCGCGGCCTCGTCGAACAACATCTCGGCGGACAGGATCTCGCCGGTGGCCACCGCCAGCTCGGCGGTCCCGCGGACGGTGGCGGCCACGCCGGCCGCGTCGTCGAGCTGCAGGTGCAGGCTGCGGGCCGTCCGGTACCGCCGGGCGGCCCTCCGAGCTTCCCCGCGGGCGGCCAGGGCGTCGGCCTGGCGTCGCACCAGGGTCGCCAGCAGCACGAGGTCCCGGGACCGTTCCAGCAGCTCCTCGGCCTGGCCCCAGGCCGCTTGGGCCGCGTCCAGTTCGCCGCTGGCCAGTCGCACGTCTCCCCGCGCCCACGAGACCAGGGCGCGCGCCGCGGGCTGGGCCCTGGGGTTGCGCCGATCGGCGGCGTCGAGGACCGCCAGGGCCTGCGCGGGCTGGCCGAGCGCGCTGAACAGGCGCCCGGCGGCGGCGCTGGCCCGGCAGGAGGCGTCGGGGTCGGACAGCACCTCTCCCATCCACCGGAGCGCGAAGGCGTCGTCGCTGCGCCAGCCGGCGGGGAAGGAGGCGCCGGTGGCCAGCGCGAGCATCGGCTCCAGGTCGGGGAGGGCGTGGATGGCCACGTGCGCCGGCTCCAGGCCTCCGCGGGTCCGCAGCGCCTCGGCCACCGACCGGCGCAGCGCCTCCCGGCCGGGGGAGGTGCGCAGCACCAGCTCGTAGGGCATCCCCATGGCGCCGGGCAGGGAGCAGCCGACAAACGCCAGCAGCTCGGCCTTGGCGGGCAGGTGCAGCGACTCGGGCAGGCCCGGCGGCGACACCCCGGTCACCGGGGCCAGCGAGACCGTGCGGGATCCGGCCGGCGCCCGCCTGCCGGTACACAGCCACCGCAGCTCCGGCGCCAGGGCCGCGAGCTGCTCCAGCACCTCGGACCACTCCGGCACGTCGGCGTCATCGACCAGGATCAGTCCGCTGCCCAGGCTGCGCAGCTTCTCGGTCACCGCCCCCTCGTCGCCCGGCGGCACCGCCCCGGCGGCCTCGCCCAGGGCGATCAGCGCGTCGGCCGGGGTGCGACAGGCCGTCAGGCGGGCGAAGGCGGCCGGTCGACCCAGGCTCCGGACGGCTGCCCCGGCGACGGCGCTGACCCCCGAGCCCGGTGGGCCGACGACCCACAGCGGGGCGGGGCCCTCGGCGAGGGCCT
>RFKJ01000620.1 GCA_003694325.1 Deltaproteobacteria bacterium | reverse complement strand
GCCCGGGGGAGCCGCAACGGCCACCCTCCCGCCCAGGAGGAGCCCCCGTGCTCCCGCTTCCCCATCGCACCCTGCCCGCGCTGGCCGTCGTCGCGACCGGCTGCTCGGCCACGGCGACCGACCTCGTCACCATCCGGCTCGCCGACAGCGGCCCGGTGATCGTCGACTCGGCATGCACCGGCGACTGCATCGACCCGGTCACCCTGGAGGTCGAGTTCGCCGAGAACATCGCCGTCGACCCCGAGGCCCGGATCAGCGTCGAGCAGTACAAGGTCGAGTACGCCATCGAGGCGGCCGACGTCGACTTCTTCGCCGACACCATCTCGCTGAGCGTCGCCCCCGGCGACACCGGCACCGTCGATGTCCTGCCGGCGAGCTGGGAGCAGCAGGACCAGGTCTACGACCAGGTCGGCGGCGACCCGGTCTCCGGCTCCGCCACCCTGACGGTGGCCGGCTACGACTGGAACGACGACGTGTTCACCGTCTCGACCCGGTTCGATATCACCTTCGAAGACCTCGGGGACCCGTGATGCACCGCACGACACCTTCCGCCCCGGCCCTGGGCCCGCTGCTGGCGACGCTCCTGGCCGCGACCGCCGGCTGCACCAACGGTTCCGACGGCTCACCGGACGCGCTGCCGGACTGGAGCGCCGGCTACGCCGGCACCAACCCCGACGATCAGGCCGACACCGGCGGCATTCCCGACGACATCGACCCTATCACCGGCTTCGCCATCCGCATCCCCAACGACCTCCCCTACGAGACCCGGGTCCACGAGGCCGGCGACAGCGCCGCCCCCTGCGAGATCCAGCTCGCCGACGACTACACCGGGTTCCAGGGCATCGACTGCATCTACGAGACCCCCGAGCTGGACCTGTACGGCAACGGGCTGGAGTACGAGCTGACGGTGCCCGAGGGTGCCTGCGACTACGTGGTCTACCAGCACTTCATGTACGAAGCCTGGGAGGTCGGCATCGGCCCGGCCAACGTCTCCTACACCGAGACCGCCGACGGCAACATCGTCGACGAGGTCAACGTCAACGGCGACGGCACGCCGATGTGCGACTACGACTACAGCGCCACCGACCGGTCGGCGCCCAACTGCTGCCTGGGCAGCTACACGCTGACCATCACCCACGAATCCGGGGAGGTCGGCGTTCCCGATGAGGTCGACGTGATCGAGGGCAACGACTGGGGCGGCGACGCCTCGGACTGCTACAGCGGCGCGGCCTTCCTGGACCCGGAGCTGATCCTGAGCGACGACGGCTGGCCCATGGCCCACATCGTGTTCACCGACCAGGCCGCCTACTACCAGCGCTTCGAGTTCGCCGCCCTGTCCAGCCGGTTCTACACCAACGTCAACCTCGCCAACTACTGGGACCCGGCCGACCACGCCGGCTCCATGCCCGCCGGGCACCAGGGCGACTGGGCGCAGCCCTACTACCTCATCCAGTGCTACGACAACGCCGAGGAATTGATCGGCCAGATCCGCATGCAGGTGCGGGAGTGGAACCTCATGTCGGAGTTCCTCGCCGACGGCGACCCGGACGCCACCGGGGCCGACGAGCCGTCCGGCTCCCCCCTCAACGACCGCCAGGACTGGGCCGACGCCACACCCGGCGACACCACCTGGATCCGCTTCGCCCAGTAGGGCGGGCCCTACTCGTCGCAGCCGAAGGGGATGCGGGCGACATCGTCGTCGGCGTTGCAGTCCAGGTAGGTGCGCTGGGTGAGGATCCCGAGGTCCTCGCGGATCTCGTGGCCGTCGACCTGGGCCTCCAGGCTGGTGAAGCCCACGCTGGTGGCGAACTGGCCGGAGACCTCGAAGGCGGCGCTGCTCCGCCCCGCAGGCAGCCCGCCCTCGACCAGGTGGGTCTCGATCAGCTCGCGCCGGCCCTCGTCGGTCACCGCGTAGATGCCGACGGGGATGTCCTCCTCGACGTCGACGGCCCCCTGGTTGGAGATCTGCACCGCGACCTCGAACCGGACGAGCCCCGCCGAGCACTCGATGCAGGTGTCCGACGCGGTGGCGACGATGTTGGCCCCGGGGGCGGTCGGCTCGCCCCGGTCGAAGACGATGCCGGCCCGGAAGCTGTTGTGACCCTCCTCCCACGGCATGGCCGGGTCGGCGGGCACGGTGAGATCGTCGTGGATGTTCCCGCCCCACCAGGCGTGCTGGTTCCACACCTGCCGGGTCGGGGACCAGGAGTCGTAGATCCCGTTGAGCACCGTGATCCCCCCCCAGGCCGAGGGGTCGGCGAGCTGGTTGCTCCCCAGCACGATCTCCGTCTTGCCGTCGGCGTCCACATCGACGATGACCGGGTAGCCGGAGATCGAGATCCCGGCGTGGTCGGTGGCCGAGAACAGCGCCTGACCGCTGACGCCGTCCTCGACGTAGAGGGCGGCGTTGTCGGCATAGACCAGCTCGTAGGCGCCGTCGTCGTCGAAGTCGAAGGCGCTGCAGCCGTTGGCCCCGTAGTAGCCGTCGCTGATGTCGTGCGACCACAGGACCGTGCCGTCGGCGTCGTACATGGCGACCTGCTTGTAGCCGACGGCGGCGATCTCGGGGCCGCCGTCGCCGTCGAAGTCGGCCACGCAGGGCGGTCCCCCGGCGGCGCCGACGAACTTGTCGGGGCCCCACAGGGTGCTGCCGTCGCCGTCAAGCATCAGGATCTGCCAGGAGGCGTAGTCGACGCCGACGACCTCGCCCTTGCCGTCGCCATCGAAGTCGGCCACCGCCGGCGCGAAGTCGGGCAGGTCCTCGCTGCGGTCCCAGAGCAGGTTGCCGTCGAGGTCGAAGGCCTGGTTGCCGGCCACCAGGGCGAGCTGGCCGTCCCCTTCCAGATCGGCCACCACCGTCATGTTGAGGGTGCTGCCGATGGCCCCGTCGCTGGCCTGCTCGAAGCCCCCGTCGGCGCCGAAGAT
>RFKJ01000619.1 GCA_003694325.1 Deltaproteobacteria bacterium | reverse complement strand
GGGCGCGGGGGGCGGTGGAGCGAGGCTGGCACGCGCCGTGCAATGACCTGGGGTGCGCGGGTTGCACATAGGTTGGGTCGATGTTCTTGAAGTTGCTCCATTGGTTGCGTGTCGACTCTGCAGGCTCCGCTTCGGCGGGGCCTGCAAAGTCGGACCCCTCCCAGGTCGACGTCGACGCCCTCCTCCAGAGCGTGGGTCACGACCGGGCGCTGCTCGAGAGCATCGTCGACGCCTACCGCCAGACGTGGGCCGAGCAGCTCGACGCGGTCCGGTCGGCCGTCGCCGCCGACGATCCCGCGGCCCTGTTCCACGCCGCCCACCAGGTGCGCGGCTGCATGCTGACCCTCTGTGCCGGGCCGGCGGTCGCCCGCGCCGAGGCGCTCGAAGCGATCGGGCGCAGCGGTCGGGCCCGGGGGCTGGAGGCCCAGGTCGAGGACCTGGCCCGGTGCATGGAGACCGTCGAGCGAGAGCTCTCCGCCCTCAGCGAGGAGGCAGCATGACCCGCGTTCTCCTGGCCGAAGACGACCTGGTCAGCAGCCGGCTGGTGCAGGCCCAGCTCCAGGCCGCCGGCTACGACGTGATGGTCGCGCGCAGCGGCGACGAGGCCCTCCGCCTGGCGCTGGCCCCCGATGCGCCGCGGCTGCTGCTGCTCGACTGGATGATGCCGGGCCTGCACGGGCCGGAGGTCATCCGCCGCCTTCGCCGATTGCAGCCGGATCGCTACCGCTACGCCATCCTGCTGACCCAACGGGCCGGGGGCGCGGACCTGCTCAGCGGCTTCGAGTCCGGCGCCGACGACTACGTCCGCAAGCCCTGCGACCCCCGGGAGCTGGTGGCCCGACTCCGCGTCGGCGCCCGGATCATCGAGCTGGAGGATCGGCTGCGGGCCAGCAACATGGCCCTCGCCCGCCTCGCGGACAGCGATCCCCTCACCGGCCTGCCCAACCGCCGCCACCTGCTCACCGAGCTGGAGTCGGCGTCGGCTCGCTGTGCCGAACAGCAGCGGCCGCTGGGCGTGGCCATGGTCGACATCGATCACTTCAAGCAGGTCAACGATCACCACGGCCACGCGGTGGGTGACCGCGTCCTCTGCGCGGTGGCCGAGCGCATGCGGGGGCGGCTGCGCGACGACTGCACCCTGGGCCGCTTCGGGGGGGAGGAGTTCCTGCTGGTGGCGCCCAATGCCGATGCCGATGCCATCACCGCCATCGGCGAGCGGCTGCGGGCGGCCATCGCCGAGCACCCGATCGCCGCCGGTTCGGCCACCGTGTCGGCGACCATCAGCGTCGGCGTGGCCTGTCGCGAGCCGGGGGTGGAGATCTCCGACGCCGAGCTGGTGCGTTCCGCCGATGCCGCGCTCTACGACGCCAAGCGCGCCGGACGCAACCGCGTGTGCCAGGCCTGGCAGGAGTCGGAGGCCGATGGTCCCCCGGCCCTCACCGCCCACTGACCCCCGATCCACGCCGGCGCGTCGCCCGCCCGGTCCCGTCCTTCCCCCGTCCAGCCCGCAGGTTCCCATGGAGACGAGCGAATTCCTTGCCACCGTCGACCGCATCCACGACGAAGCCCGGCAGCGCGGCCTGTTCTTCCAGGTCGCCGACGACGGGCCCATCCGGGATCGCCGCATCGGGCTGGGGGGGCGCCCGGTCGTCTCCTTCTCGTCGTGCTCCTACCTCGGCCTGGAGCACCACCCGGCGCTGATCGCCGGCGTCCACGACGCGGTGCAGCGCTACGGCACCCAGTTCTCCAGCTCGCGCGGCTATGTCTCGGCGCCGCCCTACGCCCGGCTCGAGGAGATGCTCGAGCAGATCTTCGGCGGTCCCGTGCTGGTGGCGTCGACCACCACCCTCGGTCACCAGTCGACGCTGCCGGTGCTGCTGTCGGAGCGGGACGGCATCGTGCTGGACCACCAGGTCCACCACAGCGTGCAGGTGGCGGCACGCCTCGCCCAGGCCGGCGGGGCGCGGGTCTCCATCGTCAAGCACGGCCAGCTCGAGCGGGCCGTGGACGAGGTCCGGCGCCTGTCGTCGACCTGTGACCGGGTGTGGTTCGCGGTGGACGGGGTGTTCTCCATGTACGGAGACCTGGTCCCGCTGGGGCTGCTCCACGAGGTCCTGGCGGTGGCCGACAACGTGTGGCTCTACGTGGACGACGCCCACGGCATGAGCTGGGCCGGGCGCCATGGCCGGGGCAGCTTCCTGTCGCGCATGCCCCTGCACGACCGTCTCGTGCTCGCCACGTCGCTGAACAAGGCCTTCGCCGCGGCCGGAGGTGTCGTGGTCTTCCCCGACCCCGCCATGCGGGACCGGGTGATGCGCTGTGGAGGGGCGCACGTGTTCTCCGGCCCGATCCAGCCGCCGATGCTCGGCGCGGCCCTGGCGTCGGCCCGGGTCCACCTCTCCGACGAGATCACCGGCTACCAGAAGGCGCTCGCCGAGCGGGTGGCCTTCTGCCACGAGCAGTTCGACGCCTGCGGGCTCACCCTGCTCGACCGCAACGAGTCTCCCATCTTCTTTCTGCGCACAGGCCTGCCGCGAGTCGCCTTCGAGGTGGCCCAGCGCATGCTCGCCGAGGGCTTCTACGTGACGCCGTCGGTGTACCCGTCGGTGCCTCTGGCAAGGGCAGGGATTCGCTTCACGGTGACCGCGAGTCATGCTTTCACCGACATTCGCAGGGCGATCACGGCCCTCGGCGAGCACCTTCCCCACGTCCTGCGGCGACACGGTCGCACCGTCGCGGACCTCGACGAGGCCTTCGCCTCGGCGCTGCCGCGGTACCAGCCCACGGCGTTGCTGCCGGCGGGCACCGTGCCCGCCGCGCCGGCCCGATCCGGGGCGGCAGCCCCCCAAGCGTCCACTCCCGGGCCCGACACCGGCCGCCTCCGCGTGGAGCACCACACGACCATCCAGGCCCTCGAGCCGGCCCTGTGGAACGAGCTTCTGGGGACGGTGGGCTCCTGCAGTCACGCCGCCATGCAACTCGCCGAGGGCGTGTTCCGCGACGCGCTGCGGCCGGAGTACGACTGGGACTTCGACTACGTGCTGGTCCGGGATGCCGACGACCGGGTCGTGGCCGCCTCGTTCTTCACGACGATGCTCAACAAGGACGACATGCTCATGCGGCACGAGGTCTCGCAGGCCGTCGAGGCGCGCCGCCGTCGGGATCCCTACTTCCTGACCTCGCGGATCGTCACCATGGGCAGTGGCTTCTCGGAGGGCAACCACCTCTACCTCGACCGGAGCGGACCCTGGCGCGCGGCGTTGGCGATGCTGCTGGAGACCGCCGCCCGGATCCAGGACGAGCGCGACGCGACGGCCCTGTTGCTGCGGGACCTG
Organism: Deltaproteobacteria bacterium; assembly: GCA_003694325.1. Classification (GTDB taxonomy): domain Bacteria; phylum Myxococcota_A; class UBA796; order UBA796; family UBA2385; genus J125. The sequence continues at coordinate 2,765 of RFKJ01000619.1, read as the reverse complement.
CCGGGGGACGATGCCGAGCTGGATGGGTTCATCCACGACCAGGGTTTCGTCCGGGTTCCCATGTTCGACAGCCATCACCTGCGGGTGGACTTCGCCGACGAGGAGGAGTGGCTGGCCACCCTTTCCCGGCGCAAGCGACGGCACCTTCGAGGGATCATCGCCCGGTCGGAGCACGTCCGTCGGGAGGTCTACGGTCGGGCGGCGGGCCGGGTGCCCGATCGGGACCTGCTGCGCCGACTGTACCTGATGTACCGTGCGGTCTCGTCGAGAAAGCTCCGCCTCAACGTGTTCCCCCTTCCCGAGCGCCTGGTCGCCGCGCTGTGCGACAGCCCCGCCTGGGAACTGGTCACCGTCCACCTGGACCCTGCCGCCGGCGGCCCCGCCGACGGGCACCCCGTGGCCTGGTACGCGGCCCACATGCACGCCGGTCACTACGCCCCCTTCCTCTGTGGTCTCGACTACGACTACGTCTTCGAGCACGGCGCCTACCGGGCGATGATCCTCCAGGTGGTGCGCCGGGCCCGCGAGCTGGGCATGGTCGAGGTGCACATGGGCATGGATGCCGACCTGGAGAAGTCGCGCTTCGGCAGCGAGCGACGCACCCACTGCGTCTACCTCCGGGCCCGGGACCACTTCAACGGACAGCTCCTCCAGGAGATCGTGGCCGAGGTCGGCCTCCACCCCTCCGCCAGGTGAGACACCGCCATGGGCAGACGAGAGACCATCCAGGGACGGGCGGACATCATCGTCGCCGGACGCGCGCTGCAGCTCTTTGTCCGGACCCTCCCCAGCGAAGCCCATGGCCGCCTGTTCGCCGGGCTTCCCTTCGACGCCGGCAACATCCCCGACCAGGTGAGCTGGGACTGGTTCTGCACGCTCGCCGAGCGGTTCGAGGTGGAGATCGGGGGGCCCGAGGCCCTCGCCGAGATCGGCACCACGGTCATCCGCGAGCCGTTGATGTCCGGCTACGTCACCCTGTTCAACCTCGTGGCCGGTCCGGCGACCCTCTACCGCCTGGCCACCCGCTTCGGCGGGCAGTCGATGTTTCGGGGCACCATCGCGTCCCTTCGTGAAACCGGTCGCGGTCGCCTCCGCATCCACCTCGCCCTTCCCCCCGGCAACCGGCCCTGCCCCCAGTTCTTCCGCATCAACATGGGCTTCTTCCGGTCCCTGCCGGCGATCATCGACCTGCCCATGGCCGACGTGCAGGCGACCATCGGGGACACCGAGGCGACCTACGATGTCCGGTTGCCTCCGTCGCTGTCGATCTGGGCGCGCATCCGCCGGGCGATCGCCGCCGTGTTCTCGGCGCGGGCCCTGGTCCAGGAGCTGGAGAACCAGGACGCCGACCTGCGGGCCAGCTACGAGCAGCTACAGGATGCGCTGGCCCTGGCCGAGGCCGAGCGGGAGCAGGCCGTGGCCGCCCGGGTCGAGGCCGAGCGGGCGATGGCGGTCAAGGCCGACTTCCTGGCCACCATGAGCCACGAGATCCGGACTCCCCTCAACGGCATCATCGGCATGGCCGACCTGCTCGCGACGACCGAGCTGGACGAGGAGCAGGCCGACTTCGTCGCCACCATCCGGTCGGCCGGCGGGGCGCTGCTCGCCTTGATCAACGACATCCTGGACTTCAGCAAGCTCGACGCCGGGACCGCTGACGTCGAGGCCATCCCCTTCTCGCCGGAGACCCTGGCCCGCGAGGTGCTGATGATCCTCGGGCGTGGGGCCTCCACCAAGGGGATCGCCCTGCACCTCGACGTCGACGACGCCGTGCCCGAGCGGGTGGTGGGCGACCCCAACCGGATCCGCCAGGTCCTGCTGAACCTGGTGGGCAACGCCATCAAGTTCACCGACCAGGGCTCGGTCACCGTGGTCCTGGGCAGCGAACCGCAGGTGCCGGTCGACCTGAAGGCCGACCCGGACGGTCCGGACGGGGGACCGTTCATGCTGCGCATCGAGGTGGTCGACACCGGCATCGGGATCGAACCCGAGGCCATCGATCGGCTGTTCGACCCCTTCACCCAGGCCGACACCTCGGTGACCCGCACCCACGGGGGGACGGGACTGGGGCTGGCCATCTGCCGCCGGGTGGCGCGCCTGCTGGGAGGCGACATCGGCGTCGAGAGCGTGCCGGGCAAGGGCAGTCGGTTCTGGTTCACCAGTCGCTGCGCGCGGGTGGAGGGGGACGCCGCCGGCGAGCCGGAGGGGGCGGACACGTCGCCGCTGCGCCTGGTCTACGAGGCGGGCCTGGTCGACCTGTCCGAGCCCGATGGCGACGCCCCGTCCATCAGCGAGGAGATCGGGCGGGTCCTCGGACCGAGCGAGCTGCCGGACCTGCCGGCCGATCCCCAGGATTCGCGCGATCGACCCGAAGCGCCGACCGAGGCCGCGTCCGCCGATGGGGGCGCCAGCGCCTGCCCCCAGGTGTTGCTGGTCGATGACAACCCCGTCAACCAGCGGACCATGGCGTTGATGCTGGAGCGGCTCCACTGCGAGGTCGTGGTCGTCGGAGGGGGAAAGGAGGCGGTCGAGGCCGTCGCGTCGCGGCCGCCGGGGACCTTCGACCTGGTGCTGATGGACTGTCACATGCCCGAGGTCGACGGGTGGGAGGCGACCCGCCGGATCCGGGCGCTTCCCGGCGGAGACGCGCCGGTGATCATCGGTGCGACCGCCGACGTGATGCCGGGGACCCGGCAGCGCTGCCTGTCCGCGGGGATGAGCGACTGCGTGTCCAAGCCGATCACCCTGGCGCGGGTGCAGGAGCT
>RFKJ01000618.1 GCA_003694325.1 Deltaproteobacteria bacterium | reverse complement strand
TGGTCTGCGGGCCATGGCCTGCCTCGGCGATCGGGGGGAACCCCGCCGCCGGCCGCTTCATCCGATCATTTCTTCCTCCATCGGATTGGGAACCCCGAGTCTTCCGGGCGCCCCGTCGTACCCCGGCACCGAGCGCCACGCAAATCCCGGTCGGTCGATCCGGGCGCCGCGTCGGGGGACCGGCTGCCCGGAGGCCCCCCGGCCGACGAGCCGGAGAGGTCGGGGAGCCCGTTTCCCCCCACCGCGCCGACAACCCCGGCGCGGGCTCCATCCGCTCCCGGAGGCTGCGGCAATCCGCCCCAGGCCGGCCCCGACCGAACCGGCGCCCCGCCTCTACTCCAGCCGCAGGTCATCCACCCACAGGCTGCCGCTGTCCCAGTCCGCCGCCGCCAGGCTGATGGCGATGCCCTCGACCCGCGACAGGTCCACGCCGGCGAACAGGTCGAGGGGCAGCAAGGTCTTGCTCCAGTGGCGGCCGACGATGCCCCGGGCGCCCATGCCCTCTTCGATGGACACCGCGACCTCGGCGCCGTCGCCGTCCCACAGGGATACCCGCAGGTCGACGTCCTGGTCGGGGCAGGCGCCGGTGGTGGGCGGAGGACAGTCGCGCTGCAGGCGCAGGACCAGCCGCCGCTGCTCGCTGAGGTCCACCGGCCCGCCGGCCGGGTCGACGAACAGGGCCAGCTCGGCGTCCGGGTCCGCCCACTGGAGCAGCCGCGCCCGGGCCCACCGGCCGATGCGGGTGCCGCGCTCGTCGTAGCGATGCACGGCGCGCAGGCCCTCGGCGTAGGGCTCGGCGTTGTCGTCGGTCAGCAGCGCCGTGCCGATGTTGTCGCCGCCCAGCTCGTTGACCGCCGGATCCTCCTGGAAGGCGTCGACGACGAGGGTGCTGGCGAGGTGCGGCCGACCGTGGGTGGACACCCCCTCGTCCGACAGGTCGGTCTCCAGCCCCTCGGGCCCGAACAGCGCCGACTCCATGGACAGGTCGCCGGCCGACGCGCCCGCCCCGCCGAAGCGGTACAGGAAGGCGGTCGAGAAGTGCTGGTCGATGTCGTGCCGCGCCGACACCGGGATGGTCGAGGTGCTGGTCGTGCCGCCCGGCGTCCCGAGATCGTAGGTGTCTTCGTGGTTGGCCCCGTGGATGCTGACGAGCATCGCGTGGCCCACCGTCTGTTCATAGCTCACGTCGACCAGCGGCCAGGGCTCATCGAGGTCCCGGGCCGCCGAGAAGATGAGCACCGGCTTGTCGGGGAAGGGTCGATCGCCGTTGTCCGTGTCGACCGTCCAGTCCTGTCCCGGCGTCTGCAAGGGGCTGACCGGCTCGAAGCAGATGGCCCCGAGGACGCGCTCGTCGTTCCACAGGCTGATGAGGCTGGCGCCGCCGCCGCGGGAGTGCCCCGACACGAAGATCCGGTCGCCGTCGACGTGGCCGTACAGCAAGCTGCCCGGATCGGCGTCCTCGGCGAGCAGCAGGTCGATGCTGGCCCGCTGGAAGTCCGACATGTCGCTGAGGTTGGACCAGGACTGGGCCTGGCCGTCGACGTTGACGTGGGAGTCGACGCTGGCCACGATGACCCCGTGGCTGGCCCAGTGATCGTGCAGGTCGGTGTAGTCGTCGTAGATGGTCGAGGGCGAGTGGGCGGCGTGGTGGAAGGCGATCACCGGGAAGCGGCCCGGCGCGACCGCACCACCGTCCGCCGGAAAGGCCACCCGCACGGCGACATCCTCGAACAGACCCCGAGAGGTCGTGACGGAGGGGATGGTCAATTCAGTGGCGGCGGTGTCGTAGGGTCCGGGCTCGCTGGGAGCGAAGTCGGCCGCCGGAAGGTCGGCGTCGTCGGCCGGCAGGACGGCCAGCCGGATGGGCAGGCTGCGAACGGCGTCGGCGTCGGGCCGGTCGGCCGCGTCGATCAGCCACGCTCCGGACTGTTCGGGCACGCCGACCACGAAGCCCCCGGACAGCGACAGGCCCGGCGGCAGGGAGCCGGCCAGCTCCGGCTCGATCTCGAGGGCGGCGCCGTAGTCTTCACCGACCCGCGCGGTCGGCAGGAACAGCGGGTGGACGGTGCGCGCAGGTCCCACCAGGACGGTCGCCAGGGGCTGATCGAGGGGACAGCCCGCCCGTCCCTGGACGCTCAGGGACAGCTCCCCCATACCCGATGCGGACAGATCGGTGAACCGGGCACGGCCTTCGGTGACCGTGGCGGTGGCGACGGCGTCGAGCTGCGCCTCGACCGAGCCCCCGTCGGTGAGCGCCAGCTCCAGCGCCGTGTCGATCGGGTCGCCCGACGCGGTGGTCAGGGACAGCTCGACGTCGGCGAGGGGCCCGGCCGCGCTGGCGAGGGAGGGGACGGAGACCAGCTCGACGAGCGGAACCACGGCGAGCGGATCGGTGGTCGCCGGCGCAAACCCCGGGGCCTCGGCGATGAGCGGGGCCGCCACGCAGTCGGGCAGGGTCACCACGGTCGCCCCCTCCCCCGACGCCAGGTCGATGCGACCCACCTCGGCCCCGTCCAGGGTCAGGGAGACCTCCACCGGGGTCGCGACCGGCGCGCCGTCGACGAGGATCGCCGCGGTCACCGCCACCTCCTCGCCGGCCCACCGCTCCTCCGGACCCTCGATCGACACCACCAGGGTGCCCGACGAGGCGCTGCCTCCATCGGCCGATCCACCGTCGGCGGCCACGCCGGTGTCGCCGGGGAGGCCGTCCCCGAGGCAGCCGACGAGGGCCAGGGCTGCCCAGGCGCCGATCACGCCGGCCCCTCGACCCTGGGGGGCCGTGGAGGCCGCAGCCCGCGCAGGAACCCCCCCAGCTCACCGCTGACGGCCCGCGGGTCGATGCGGACCCCCGCCAGCAGGCGGAAGTCGGGGAACGGGATGTCGAAGTAGCTGCGGAAGCGGTCGTGGTGCGGGAAGCTCATCTGGCCGCGACCCGGTGGGGACTCCAGCGTGAGCGGCGCGCCGAGCGCCATCTGGTCCAGCGTCATGGACACGAAGTACAGCCGCACGAAGTAGCGGTCGCTGTGCCGGTCCCGGCGCAGCTCGAAGACGTGGGCCCCCGCCGGCGGCGCCTGGAACTGGACCCAGCCGTCGGGGATCCAGGACACGCCGAGCAGGGACCCGACGGCCTCGACGTTGGTGTCATGCCCGATCCAGCCGACCAGGCGCTTCTCCGGGCCGAAGGGCATGCCGGGGACCTGCCGCCCGGTGATGGCCTGGTCCATGCCGGCCAGGATGTGGGCGAGCAGGTTGCTGGCCTGGGCCCGGGCGTACATGGGGCTGCGCATCAGCAGGTTGTCGACGAAGGCCCGGGTCCGGGCGATGTCGAGCAGGTCGGCCTGGTCGATGCGTCCCCAGGCCACCTTCTGCATGTCCCAGCCGTCGGCCCGCTGCATGATGAACATGTCCGAGGCGATCTGGGCCACCATGAGGGTGCCCCGGACGGTGCCGTCCGCCTCGATCTCGTTGGCCACACCGTACAGCTCGGGCTGGACGATGGCCGTACCCAGCACGTCCTGGATGAGCTTCAGGGGCCGCCGGATCGACCGGATGGCCGTGTCCAGGCTGCCCCCCATCCGGCCCAGCAGGGAGGTCCGCACGTCGCCCACCTGCACCATGCCGGTGGTGATGGGCATGAAGATGGGGTCATAGGTGGTCGACTCGCCGAGGGGGAGGTGGTCGACCGGCACCGTGTCGGCGTCGTCCCCCAGAAAGCCCCGCAACCACTCCACCCCGGTGTCGATGTCCCGCTGGAGGCTGTCGGCGCGCAGGTAGATCCAGTCGCTCGGCGGCCCGCTGGCCGAGAGCTGCGGGCCATAGAAGTCCCGCCACCACCGACCGAGGTGGCGACAGATCGCCCGCCCGTGGGCGCTGAGCTGCGCCGCCGGGACGTCCCACTCCGGCCAGGGCCGGGTGACGAAGGGCGCGACGGCGTCCAGCTCCGACTGCAGCGGAGCGCGCACCGAGTGCCGGCTGATGAAGGTGACCTGGACGAGCTCGCTGTCGGACATGGGACCGCCGGGGACGAGAGGCCCGGGCAGTCTACCGCGGCTGCAGCTTCGTCCAGCGCAGCGTCCGCACCGAGCCCGGCCCGACGATGGCGCGCGTATGCGGCTTCGTCCACCCCCAGCACGTTCAGCCGGCCGCGCCCTTCCTGCGGAGGTGCCGGAGCTCTTCGTCGCCTCGGACGCTGACCTGGTCGTTGCGTTCGAAGACCAGCGTGCGCGAGCGGCCGTAGTAGGGGATCGTCGGCAGGATCAGCTTCATCGTCTCCAGGCGGGCCAGGTGCTTGCTGTTCGACCGGATCACCCACCACGGAGTCTTGTCCGTGTGGGTGCGCCGCAGCAGCTCGAACTTCTTCTCGCTGAACTCGTTCCACAAATCCTGGGCCTGCAGGTCCACCTCGCTGAGCTTCCAGGCCCGCAGGGGATCGTTCTTGCGACGCTCGAAGCGCCTGGCCTGTTCTGCCTTGCTCACAGAGAAGTACAGCTTGAGCAGCGTCGTCTTGCCATCGGAGATGAAGCTCTCTTCGCAACTGTTCACCTGGCTCATGAACTCGCGGTACTGCTTGTCGGTGCAGAAGCCCATGACCGGTTCGACCATGGCGCGGTTGTACCAGGAGCGGTCGAAGAGCACGACTTCCCCGGCGTGGGGGAGCTGGCTCGATGTAGCGCTTCATGTGCAGCTCGGTCGTACATCCTCGCCCAGCCCCCATCTCCACGCCGCCCTCCGGTGAGCAGGCTTCAGGTCCCCGACCGACCTGGAGTCCATCATGCTCGACATCTCCGCGGCGCGTGCCCTTCTCGCGCGCACCCGGCCGACGCGCAACGCCGACGGCTACCCCGAGGAAGTGCGCGCTGAGGTCACGGCCCTCGCGTCTCACCTCCTACGCG
>RFKJ01000048.1 GCA_003694325.1 Deltaproteobacteria bacterium | reverse complement strand
TCCCCATCGAGATCCCCCACCGCCACGGCGCTGCCCGCGCCGTCGAGGAGCCCCTCCCCGGTCCACCGCGGCACGGTGGCCAGGTCCACCGTCGCCCCCGTCAGCGCACCGCTGCCCCCGGTCCACAGGTACACCGCGCCGGCGTCGGTCGTGGCGCTGTCGTCGGTGGGCGCCCCGATGGCCAGGTCGAGGTAGCCGTCCCCGTCGATGTCGCCAGCGGCCAGGGCCGCCCCGGCGCCCCCCCGCATGCTCTCGTCGCCGAGCAGGGTCCGGTCCCCGTCGTCGACCAGCCGGGTCCCCCCGATGGTGCCGCCGGCCAGCAGCCGCACCGCCCCGACGTCGGAGCGGGCGGCGCCGTCCTGCCCCGGCGCCCCCAGCGCGAGATCGGCCAGCCCGTCCCCGTCGAGGTCGGCCACCGCCATCCCGGCCGACAGCTCGGTGTCGTCGCTGTCGATGATCCAGACGTCGGCGTCGGACAGCGCGCCCCGGGTCTCGGCCCCGGCGCCTCCCAGCAGGATGAAGGCCTGGCTCTCGGTGGGGTTGCCCACCACCACGTCGCCGTGCCCTTCGCCATCGACGTCGCCCACCGCCAGGGACCGACCGGCGTACTGGAAGGCGGACTCCCCCACCCAGGCCCGTTGCAGGTCGTCGCTCTCCCGCTCGTCGGCCGTCGGGCGCTCCCCTCGGGGGCCGAACCAGGCGCTGCTGCCGCTGGCCAGCCCACCGTCGCAGGACCAGGCCAGGCCGATCCCGGCCTCCCCCTGGGCGCCGATCACCGCCGAGGCGCCCCCGTCCACCGCCGGGTCTCCGAAGTCCACGTCGGCCAGCACCACCACCGCCTCGTCGCGCCCCTCCAGCAGCCAGGCCTGGACCGTCCCCTCCCCGCCCGCGGTCGCGTGGGGCGCCTGCCACTGGGTCACGAACGCCCGGTAGGGGTATCGGCCGGCGGTGGCCACCTGGACCGTGCCAGCCCCGAGGTCATCCCCGAAGACCGCCACCCCCGACCAGTCCGCCGCCTCGCCGGGGCAGGCGACGTCCCCCGGGGTGCCCGAGAACAGCAGCAGCCCGTCGGCCGCCACCGTCACGGCGCTGCGGGCCTCGCCGTACCAACCGAAGTCGAAGGGCAGCGCCACCTCCGCGCTGCCGTCGTCACCGAGGTCGAGGGAGGTCGCGGACAGGGCGTCCAGGTCCAGCACCGCGTGGGGCGGTCCCCCGGCCTCGGTGCTGTCGGTGAACACCAGCCCCCCCTCGTCGGGCCCCCCCGACGCCGCGATCAACGGCAGCGGCAGGAGGAGGACGAGGAGGAGGCGGACGCGACGCACCGACCCAGTGTAGCCGGCGCCGGCCCGGCTGCCCGTGCTCGCCTCGCCGCCCCGACGGACCCGGACGGGGGGCGCGCCCCCGCCCCGGGCCCATCGGCTCAGCGCATGGCGCAGGTCGCGGAGGAGGACCCGCGGCCCGCCTCGTCAACCCTCGCCCAGGCATCGCCGGCGTGGAGGTCGAACCAGGCGCCGTCCTCGTCGATCTCCAGCGACAGCGACGGGCCTCGGGGCGAGGCGACGGGCGCCTCCAGCCGGGCGACGTCGTAGCGATCCACCCGCAGGCTCCGCCGCGCCAGCCGGCGGCCGGTGCGGGCCGAGACCAGCGCGACCTCGTGGACCCCGGGACGCACCAGCAGGCGCTCGGTCTCGCCGGCGGTGAGGGTCGTCAGCAGGCGACCGTCCAGGTAGACCCGCACCGCCCGGCGGCCGGGGTTGGACAGGGCCACGACCCCGCGGGACGGCGCCGGCACCGTCGCCTCGGTCCGCTCGAAGGCGCGGACCGTCGGCCGCAGCACGCCGATGGGCTCACCACCGTCGGCGCGGCGCACCGTCAGGCTGAACACCCCGACGTCCAGGTCCGTCCAGGTCGTCCGCCCGTGGGCCGGCAGGGTGCGGACCATCCCCCGGCTGCAGGTCAGGGTGACCGGGATGGGCAAGGGATTGACCACCACGAGATCGCCGACCAGCGCCGGCTCGGGGCTCCAGCTCACCCCGGCGAAGGCCCGGACCTGCCGCTGGTCCCGGTCGACGACCCGGCCGTCGATCACCAGCTCCAGCCGGGCCGGTCCCAGCTCGACGGCCACGAGCTGCCGCTGGAACGGGGCCAGGGCCGCCCGGAACCGCCCGTCCACCCACAGCTCCGCCGGGCGATCCAGCGGGTTGCGGACGGCCACGAGGCTGTCCCGGGGCGGCAGCAGGCGCACCTGCCGATGCTCGCCGCGCACCAGCCGCATCGACACGGCCTGCAAGGTGCGCTCCACCCCGAGCTGGACGTAGGTCGCCTCCACCCGGTGGCTGCCGACGGTCGCCCGGAGCTGGCGGGCCTCCCCCGGGGCCAGGCTGCCCACCGACCGCCCGTCGAGGTGGAGCTGCACGGGGCCGCCAGCGTCGTTGATCACCAGCAGCCGCGCGGTCGCCTGCTGCGGGCGGCGGTGCTCGGACCACTCGGTCGTCTCCCCGCGGTCCCCGTCCCGACCGTGGGCGAAGGCGGGGACGACCGGGATCGACGACAGCAATCCCACGAGCAGGAGGGAGCGGCGGACCAGGGCCGCAGCGGGGTCGGGGCGGGTCATGGCGTCTCCAGGAACTCGGCGGATGCAGTCGCAGCAGGCACCTCGGGCACCACGCCCGTCCGCGCTCGCTGGGGAGGCCGGTCCGCCGTGCGCCGGCCTCTCGGTACGCGATCCTCGACGCGCCCGGTCCGCGAACATTCGATGTCCTCGCAGCCGCCCGACGCGGCGGGCCCGCCACCGACGGCATCGGCGAACCCCTTCTCGTCCCGACGCCTGCCACGCGCCCCCGCCTTGCGCCCGGCCGCACAAGGGGTGAGAAGGGGCCGGTCCCGCCACCTCAGGAAGTCCATGCCACCTTCCCCCACCGCAGCCCCGGCCGGTGGACCGCCCGGTTCGGCGGCGGGCCGTCCCCCCGGCGGGCCGCCTCCCCGCATGGGGCGCGCCGCCATGCTCGCCGGTGCCGCGAGCGCCTTCGGGCGGCTGTCCGGCCTGCTGCGGGACGTCGTGTTCACCGCCTTCTTCGGGGCCGGCGAGGTCGCCGACGCCTTCTACGCCGCCTTCCGGGTGCCCAACCTGTTCCGGGAGCTGCTGGCCGAGGGCACCCTGGCCAACGTCTTCGTCCCGATCTTCGCCGAGACCGGGGAGAAGGAGGGCTGGCAGCGCGCCTGGGCGCTGGCCAACGCCATGCTCGGCGTGCTGCTGGTCATCCTCGGCGTGGTCACCACCCTGTTCCTGGTGTTCGCCCAGGGCTTCGTCTACCTCGTCGCCGCCGGCTTCGAGGAGGTGCCGGGCAAGGTCGCGCTCGCCACGTGGCTGACCCGGCTGCTGGCCCCCTTCCTGGCCGGACTCAGCATCGCCAGCCTGTTCGGGGGCATGCTCAACGTGCGGGGGCGGTTCTTCCTGCCGGCCCTCGCCCCGGCCCTTCTCAACCTGTTCATCATCGGGGCCTGCTTCCTGGGGCCCCAGTGGCAGGCCCTGACCGGCACCGACCCCATCGGCGCCGTGGCCGTCGCCGCCACCCTGTCGGGCCTGGCGACCGCCGCCATCCAGTACCCGGTGCTGCACCGCCTCGGGTTCCGGTTCCGCCCGCACCTGCGGGGGCACCCGGCCCTGCGCCGCGTCGTCGGCTTCGTCGGTGCGGCGATGGTCAGCGTCGTCGTGGTCCAGTTCAACCACCTCGTCGAGACCCAGATCGCCAGCCGGTTCGGCGACGGGCCCGTCTCCTACCTCGTCCTCGGCTTCCGCCTGGTGCAGATCCCGCAGAGCATCTTCTCGGGCAGCGTCGCGGTGGCTGCCCTGGCCGGGCTCAGCCTGCTGATGGCCCGCGGTGACCGGGCCGGCGCCCGGGACAGCCTCAGCCGGGCCATGGAGATGAACGCCCTGCTGATCGTGCCATCGGCCGTGGGGCTGTTCATCCTGGCCGACCCGCTCATCCAGGCCTTCTTCGAGCGCGGCGAGTTCACCCCGGCCGACACCGCCGCCACCGCATCCATCCTGCGGATGTACGCCGTGGCCACCCTGGGGATCTGCTCCTACCGGGTGCTGCTGCCCGCCTTCTTCGCGGTGCAGGATCCCTACACCCCCATGAAGCTGTCGGTGGTGATGATGCTGGCCAAGCTGCCGGTGGCCCTGGGCCTGGTCTACGGGCTGGGCATGGGGATTGCCGGCCTGCCCCTGTCCCACGCGATCACGGTCAGCGCCGAGGTCGCGGTGATGGCCTGGCTGATGGGACGGCGACTGGGCGGGTGGGCGCCGGGGTTCTGGAACCAGCACCTGCGCATCGCCGCGGCCGCCGCCGGCATGGCCGGGGTGCTCCACCTGCTGGCCCCGTGGACCCACGGTCCCCTCGTCGTGGCGGTGGTCGCCGCCGGCGGGCTGGTGTACGGGGGCCTGGCCATGGTGCTGGGCGTGCGGGAGACCCGGACC
>RFKJ01000617.1 GCA_003694325.1 Deltaproteobacteria bacterium | reverse complement strand
GTCCCGGACCGACGCCGAGCTGGAGGCGACCGATGGCGAGCTGGCGGAACTGGACGCCCGGATCGCATCGCTGGCGGCCGAGGAGGCCGAGCTGCAGCAGAAGCTGGACCGGTACATCATGCGGCGGGATCGCACCCGGTCCCAGCTCGACCAGGGCCTGATCACCGACGTGCTCGTCGCCGAGCGCCAGATCGCCAATTTCGACGGGATCATCGACGAGCTGGAGCTGTCGATGCTCGACCGGATGGAGCAGCAGGAATCCCTCGGCCGCAAGCGGACCGCGGTGGCCCAGCGGCGCCGGCTCCTGCAGCTCCGCCGGGACAAGGAGGCCGCCCGCCTCGCCGAGGAGGGTGGGGCCCACGAAGCCCGGATCGCCGAGCTGGTGGCGGTGCGCCCCGAGCGGGTGACCAGCGTCCCGGGCCACATCCTGGCCGACTACGAAGCGGTGCGGGCCACCCACCGGGACGCCCTGGCCCGGCTGAAGGGGGGGGCCTGTTCGGCCTGCTACATGCACCACCCGCCGCAGGTGGTGCTCGAGGTCCGGCGCGGCATGCGGCTGCACCACTGCCGGGGCTGCAACCGCTTCCTGGCCGGGGTCGTCGAGCCCGACCGTCCCGACGCCGAGCCCGACGACGAGGATTGACGTGGTGGGCTTCGGCTGCCGGGGACCCTCCAGCGGGATATTGCGTCGACGTCGAGGGTGGACAGGTGATCGCCGGTGGTCGGCGACAGGACCGCCCCCGCAGTCCATGTCGTCATCACGGGAGGAAAGTCCGGGCTCCACAGAGCAGGGTGCCGGGTAACGCCCGGTCGGGGTGACCCGAAGGAAAGCGCAACAGAAAGCATACCGCCACGTACGCGTCCGGATCCCGCGTCGTCGCCATCCCCTCGGGGTCGCGTGGCGGCGAGGACCGGGGCGCCGACCCCGCGGGGTCGGTGTCGGTAAGGTCGAACCGGTGCGGTAAGAGCGCACCGGCGGTCCCGGTGACGGGATCGGCCAGGCAAGCCCCACCCGGAGCAAGGCCACATAGAGGAGCGCTCGAGGGTTGCTCGCCCGATGCTCCCGGGTCGGCCGCTCGAGCCTGTCGGCAACGGCAGGCCTAGATGAATGATCACCACCGCCTCGCGGGCGACCGCGCGGCGGCACAGGACCCGGCTTACGGACACCCTCGACCCGCCCCTCCGGGGGGCGGCGCCCTTCCCACTCCGTGCCCGCTGTTTGGTCGGACCGACCTGGCACGGTCCCTCCTTCCTCGCTCCCCCTCCCCCTGGAAGCCCCATGGCCCGCACATCCGTTGATCGGGGCATCGTCGATGCCCTCCTCGCCGCGCTTCGCGACGGGGCCTCCGTCGACGACGCCCTCGCCCCGGCGATCGCCTTCCTCCGCGGAACCGGATCGCTGGATGGCCTGACCCCCGACATCGCCATCGCCGCAGTGGAAACCGCCGCGACCCTGGGGTGGCCCGCCCCGGTGGCCGCCGCCGCGGGTTCGCGGGACAAGCGGGTGCGCAAGGCGGCCCGGGCCGCCGCCCACCGGCTGCGCTCGGCCGGCATCGAGGTGGACGCCGTCGCCCACCGTCCCACGACCTGGCAGATCGCGCCGGAGCCGCGGGTCTCGATTGCGCCCCAGGCGTTGCTGGGGTTGCCCGAAGAGGATGGCTACGTGCCCTACCTCCTGGCGAGCTACTCCGACGAGGAGGCCTGCGTCGCCGCCGGGGTCGCCGGCCCCATCCAGGGGACTCGCGACGACGAACACACCCACACCAGCCGGTCCCAGGCCCGGAAGATCATCGACGGCGCCCGCGGGGACCACCGGATCGTTCCGGTGCCGTTCCACGAGGCCATCGCCCTGCTGGAGTCGGCCTTCGAGCTGGCCGGCCGCACGCCGTCCGGCTGGGCGCACCTGCTGTCGCACGTCCCCGAGGAGACCCGGCGGGCGGCCCGGGAATTCGACCCGCTGCGCGAGCTGCCCCAGGTGCTCGACGTCGATGCCCTGCATCGCCCCGAGGCGCTGATCGACGGACGGTGGCCGGTCGTCTGCTGGATGGGCGAGGACCTGCTCACCGGGTCCATCGGCACGGTGCTGGATGTCGTGACCGACCGGGAGCGGGTCGACGAGGAGGCCCGCCGGGCCCGGATCGACGAGGTGCTCGACGAAGCGGCGGATGCCTTGATCGACGACGCGGCGCGGACGACCTGGGCCTGGGCCCAGGACGTGGTCGCCTTCCTCGCCCACCGGGCGGGCGACACCGAGGTGCGCGACGTGGCCCGGGCCACGGCCCTGGCGCTCCGCCAGGGGATGCCCGGCCGGGACGTTCCCTGGGTGCGGCAGATCGTGAGCGCCCAGCTCCTGGCCTACACCGAGCTTGCCATCCAGCGGACCGGGAGACTGGTTGCCGACGAGGGAGCGGAGCTTCAGCCCGACGAGGGAGCGGAGCTTCAGCCCGACGAGGACGGGGAGTCCCAGCCCGGCGAGGAATAGCCGCAGCGCGACCTCCCTTCTCGCAGCGCGACCCCCTCGCTGGGACCACGGTGGCGGCGTCCCATCCGAGCCTGCCTCCGGACCGCGCGCGAGACGGGGCCTACCAGCTCAGCTCGCTGCGGCCCAGGGCCAGTTCCAACCCGTGCAGGGCATGGGCGCTGTCGCCGACGATGTCGAGGTAGAGCTGCTCGTCGCGGGCCCGGACCGCGTCCAGGTCGTCGAGCAGGCCGCGCTGCTGGAGGATGGCCGAAGCATCGACCACCTCCTGGGCGGCGACGGCCAGGGAGTCCCGGGCGCGCCGGGCATCGTCGCCCTCGCCGGCCATGCCGTAGACGATGAGCCGACTCATCGTCTCGAGGTAGTGCCCGGCGAACTTCAGCCGCTGGACCGTGAGCCGGTCGGCGTGTTCGGGGAGGGCGGCGGCGGCCTGTCGGGTGATCTCCGGCTCGACCTGGAGCCGGACCTGCATCAGCAGCGCCTGTTCCCGGAGCAGGGCCGGCGCCTGGGGGCTCCCGTGGCCGCGGGCGACGGCGAAAGCGGCCCCCTGCAGCAGGTGGGCGCCGCCGCAGGTGTAGTGGAAGATCCCCTGGCCCTGGCGGCGGACGACCTCGCCGCGGGCGGCGGCCTCGGCCAGGAACCGCGTCTCCTTGTACAACACCGCCACGGCGAAGTCGGTCAGCTCGTCCAGGTCCATGGGCGTCCCGTCGAGGGCGGTCCAGCGGAGCTTTGGGGGGGCCCAGGCGGCGATGCCGTGCAGGGACCAGGCGATGTCGTCGGGGGACCCGTAGCGGGAGTGGTTGGTGGCGGGGTCGAGGTAGCTGGAGATGACGCTTCCCCGCCACAGGTCGACGACCCGGTGGGGGTGGTTGTCCACCACGACGGGGTGCTCGGGCGCGACCCCGGCATCGACCAGCGACTTGAGCACGAGGTCGGTGTGGGGCTCGATGCGGATGTCGCCGATGGCCTCGGGGAAGGCCAGCAGGCTGGGATGGCCGGCCAGCTCGCGGGCGTATCGCTCGAACAGCCAGTCCACCGCGCGGCGATCGTTGCGCAGGATGAAGGTGGGCCCCCGGGCGACGAGGCCGTGGGCGATGGCCCAGGGGTTGTCCGGATCGGCGGCCTGCCGATCGACGACGGCGCCCAGGCGGGTGAGGGTCGCCTCGATGGCCTCCGTGGGGGCCAGCGGGGGGTCGACCCGCCCGTGGTGCGTGGGC
>RFKJ01000616.1 GCA_003694325.1 Deltaproteobacteria bacterium | reverse complement strand
TGCAGGTCGGCGCGGACCGGGGCGGCGGTCGGAGCGAGATGCGGGAGGACCCGGCCGGCGCACACGCCCGTGGGGGTGGCTGGTGTGTGTCAGCCCTTCCGTGGTGTACGCCGTCCTGGCCTGGCCGTAGTGCGGCCATCGGACACCACCCGCAGGGCCAACGGCTCCGGGTCGGACTTCGCCAGGCTTGCGAGCCGGGCGTCCCGCGCGGCGTAGGAGCGCCTCGCGGACCGCGCGTGTCCCCTGCCTGGCGGCCACCCAGCCGCCAGAGCCCCTGCTCCCTCCGAGGCAGGGGAGCAGGCCGGTGGCAGTCCAAGAGGTAGCGTCGAAGACCTCCACGACGTTTCAGAGATCACGGCCTCCGGCCCGCCCGACCCGATGTCGGACTACCCAGGCGGCGACTGGTGGCCGCTATTCGCCGTAGAAGGCCGTATCAGCCCTCCGGGGCCGACGCCGCCCTGGCCCAGGTGCGGCCCTTCAGCACCATCCGAAGGGGGAGCGGTTCCGGGTCGGACTTCGCAATGCTCGCAAGGCGGGCGTCCCACGCGGCGTAGTCGTCGATGGGCTCCCTCGCCATCACGAGGCTCCGCAGCAGCTTGTCGGCGGTCTCGGAGATGGGCACCCTGTCGTTCTCCCAGCGGGAGACGTGCTCGGGCGTGAAGCCGAGCCGGTCGGCGGTGTCCTGGCCCGACCAGCCGAGCCACTTCCGCAGGAACCGGGCCTCGGCTCCCGACAGCCGCTCCGGCTTCTGCACGAGGAGTCCGGCGACCACCCGGAACAAGTCCTCCATGTTCGGCACGGCGTACTTCAAGTCGCCGCACCCGGCGCACTTCTGGCCCGAGATGCCGCTCACCTGGACGGTGGGAAGGGCACGCAGGGGCACGGTCACGGGCTCGGACGGCCCGTACTCACCTCCACATCGGCGGCATCGGCTCATGACTTCCTCCAGGCGGTCACCACGACGAGGTGGTGGCCGGTGACGTGCTCGGGATCGCACTCGCAGGGTTCAAACTCGATGACGACCCAGATCCTCGGTGTGCGACGGCGGTATCACCAAGCTCCGCCCGGTCCTTCCGGGTCGCAGCCTCCGTCCTCGCCGGCCCAGATCACGCTGCGGCAGTCCAGTTCGTCGAGGTCGTCCTTCTCCATCTCGTCGAGGGCGTGGGTCGTCCACTCCACCATGCCGTCACGGAGGATCTGGCGACTGAGTCGGCGGATGGTGTGGTGATCGAGCGGTTCATCGAGCATCACCGACAGGATAGCTGTTCTTGATGAAATATCAAGTGAGTACTCCTCGGCTTCACCGCCGGCCTCGACGAGGATGGTGTTGGGCCCCTCGAACAGCGAGGGCAGGCTCACCCCGGCCCGGGCGTCGGGCTCGTAGGGCGCCACGACCACCGGGCGACTTGACGTGAGACCGACCCTCCGCCCTGTCGCTGGTCAGGCGACGCAATAACTCCCAGCCCTCGGAAACTCGGGCTCGGTGGCCTCGCGGCCGCTGATGCCGAAGAAGCTTGCGTCGAAGTGAGAGATGTCGTCGAGGAAGAGCAGCGCCCGGGTGGGCGTCAAGGGGTCGAGGTGGTCGGCGCCGTCGTGCCTTCGTCGCGGAGCAACACGCCGTTCCACACGGTATCCATGTGGGCGCCAACATCCAGTGTCGCGAGGAACCCATCGGCGCTGCCGGCGTACAGGGCGCCGGGTTGTCCCGAGAACAGTTGGATGGTAAGCGGCTCGGTGGCCGGCATGCTCGCGATGGCGTCCACGATCTCGGGGTCCGAGGTCTCCGCCGGGAGATGGTCGCTGTTGATAAGGGCATCCGACGTACTCGTCCCCGTAAACGTCAGCAGCACCGTCCCCGAGAAGGTCAGCGCGTCGCTGGTGCCCACGATGGAGGCCGCCGCGTCCACCTGGGTATAGCCGGTGGGAAAGCTGTCGCACTGCCCGTCGACCCGCATCCAGCTGGCAGGGTCGATGCCGGGCTCGAAGTGCAGGGTCAGATCCGGCATCGACGGTTGGGCCAGATCGTCGTAGGTCTCGTCGGGGGGGACGGTGCCGTCCTTCAGTGCCGCGTAGTCCACGCGGAACACGCCATCGAGCGCCTGAACGAGCTCGTCCACGGAGGGGCCCAGGACCGTGGCGTCCCCGGGCGACACTTCACCAACGGTGATCGCTCCGGGACACACCACGTGAATGCGCTGGTTGGTCGAGCAGGCCGCGACGGTCAGCAGGCTCCACACCAGGACGTTCTTCGAGATCACAGCACCCCCAGGGCCCAGCTACGGAATTCCCGCACCTTCGGGCCGACGTGATTGCAGAGAAATCCATTCCAACCGCTCCACACGCTGACGACGAAGCGTGTATCCCCATCGCCGCAGGTGGCTCCGCCGCAGTAGTAGATCGGAGACCCCGAGCTCCCCTCCCCGCCGTCGTGGTTGAACCAGAACGTGTTGTTGTTCGTGGTCCCGATCGACTCCTGGTGGTGAAGCATGAAGGTGCCTAGCTGGTTGGATGGGAAGCCCCTGGTCGTGTCTACTGCGGCCGTCGTGTTGTCGGTGCAGGTACTCGGAGACACGTTTCGCGTCCAGGTGGACTGGAGGCTGTGCATCTGGTACTGCGTCACGTACGAGTCGGCCGCATTGGACATCGCCATCGAGGAGCCGCCCTGCGGAAGCGGTCCTGCCCCCATGTTCAGGATGACATAGTCCTTCTTGGGGTGGAAGCCAGTGCCCGGGTAGGGTCCCCCGTACACGGACGTGCACGCTCGTGGCTGGAAGCACATTTCCGGAGTCGTCGAACACGCAGTGCGCGGCATTGAGGACCGAGTTCCCATCCAGGAGCACGCCGCCACAAGTTCCGAAAGTCCCGCCGGTGTAGTCCGAATACACCTGCACGTAGGCCTTCTGCGAGGTGTTTGGAGATGCGAGCTTCGAGCGGTCGTCGTCGCCGTTCTTGAGCTCGGTATCTGAGCCCAAGCACGTGGTGCAGGTCCACGAGGTGCAGTTGATGCACGACTCCGGGTAGAATTCGAAATCAGCCGCGTCATTCCACCGGTGCCCGGAGGCAGCAGGCTGCAGTTCCTCTGCCGGTGCTCCCGGGAAGAACGCGGCCACGTAATCGGCCTCGATTTGGGCGAGCTCATCCAGATCCACGTCGATCACGACCCACTTCCGGCCGGAGTCATCGTAGCGCTCGGCACCGAGGATCTGGGCCGCCGGGCTGACGTCTTCCCACCCGGACGGTGTAGAGACGTGCATGTTGCCCACCGGTTGTGGATCGATGGAGTAGCGGGCCTGGCCGACGTACTCCCACGTGATGGGCCCATCGCGCTCCGTGGTGCCCACGACATCCGTGGTGTTCACATACTCCCAGGTCCCGTCGGCGAAGCATTCCACGGCTGGCCCCTGCGCCTGCGGCACGCACCTGTATCCGCCGCATCCTGCGCGCGCTGTGGGGATCACCAAGAACACCAATAGCGTCCGCTGCTCCTTTGCTTTGAGTCATTGGAACATGGATCCGAGAGGGTGTCAACCGTAGGTGGGTGAACTCGAGCGCACGCGCACCCGTGTCGAGCGTGTAGGCCACGGAACCTGGCTTTCCAGCGAGAACTGTTCCCAGCATCGGAAACTCGGGCATGGACTTGCATGCCCAGGAACTGTACCCGCTCGGGCGACCCCGCGGTTGACGGCCTGACCTGACGTGTGTCGGCACTACTCGTCGGCGTGCGCGCCGGAACCGAAGAGGACCTTCCACCGGTGGGGCAGCAGGTCGTCGATTCGCGATGCCGGGTGGGTCTGCA
>RFKJ01000615.1 GCA_003694325.1 Deltaproteobacteria bacterium | reverse complement strand
CGGGTCCTCGGCGCGCTGGCACGGGCGGCGGGCAGGCACCGGGACCCGGAGCTCGCTGCCGTGCTGGCGGCCTTCGTCCAGCGCCCCGACGCCCCGGTGGTGGCCACCATGCACGCGCTGGCCTCCCTCGGCGCCCAGCGCGGGGACGCCCACCTCCACCTCCTCGCCAGCTTCCTCGACCGCGACTCCCGCTGGGACCGGCTCCGCAAGGGCGCCCTGACGGGTCTGGGGGCCACCCGCAGCACCGAAGCCCTCTCGATCATCCGCCCCTTCCTCGCCCCGGACCGGGCCGAAGTCCCCACGCGCGCCGTGGCGGTCGCCGCCTTCGCCGACGCCGCGACCTGGGCGCCGCCCGGCCTGCGCCGGCAGGTAGCCGACGAACTGGTGGCGCTGCTGCGCGACGACGCCTACAAGGTCCGGATGGCCGCGGCGCGCGGGCTGGCCTCGCTGGGTGCCACCGAACGCGCCGCCGACATCGAGGCGCTCGGTCCCCGGGTCGCCGGCCAGGACGTCCCCGCGGTGCGCCGGCTGGCCGAGGGGCTGCGCAAGCAGGATCCCGGCAAGGCCGACAAGCGCATCGAGGAGCTGACCGACGCCCTGCGCAAGCTCACCGCCCGGGTCGACGCCCTCGAAGCCTCCCGCTGAGCGCGGATGCCGCGAGGCGGCCCGACCGGCTGCCGGGCCGCGCGATCAGTCGACCGCGGTGTCGCCTCCCTTGTCGCCCTGTCGTCCGAACATGTAGGTCAGGCCGATGCTGCCCATGGTGGTCGACGACTTGTAGGTGCCGTTGCCGACGACCTCGCCGTTGATGATGGTCAGCGGCGCCCCCTCGAGTGCCAGGTTGAAGTCCACCGGAGAGTCCAGGCGGTGGACGTCGCTGTCGGTGACCTCCTGGGTGCCGAGGAAGCTCTGGACGAAGCCGACGTCGATGGCCAGGCGGTCGGCGATGATACCGCTGCCCCCCAGCCCGAAGCCGAACTTGTTGCCGTCCACCAGGGCCACGTTCAGCGCGCTGGTCGGCACCGCCGAGGTCTCGTAGAACACGCCGCCGCGCACCGACAGGAAGTCGGTGACGTCGGCGTCGGCGGCCAGCCGGACGCTCCAGGCGTCCTTGTAGCCGGCCGGCAGGACGACGTCGTCGGTGATGGACTGGTCGCCCTCGACCAGGGCGTTGTCGGGGTTGTCGGGCAGGACCAGGTTGATGTCGGTGACCCGGATCTCCTTGGTCGCCGACCAGCCCTGAAAACCGCCGGCCAGCTCGACCTGCACGTCGGGGGTCGGGTTGACGGCGACGCCGTAGCGCAGCACCCACGGCATGGTCAGCAGCACGGTGACCTGCTCGTCGGTGGCGTCGCCGCTGGCGAGGATGTCGTAGCCGCTCTTGCCGAGCAGCCAGTGGTCCTCCTCCAGGGACATGTCCAGGGTGCCCGTGGCCTTGACGTTGAGCGGCGGGATGGCGCTGGCCCCGATCCGGAGCCAGTCGGTGGGCTCGATGAGGATGCCGATGTTGCCGGTCAGGCTGGCCTTGTCCCAGGCCTTCACCGAGCTGTTGACATCGTTCTCCTCGGGTGGTGGAGCGTCTTCGGCGTACTCCGGCGTGCAGGGCTCCACCGTGCCGCTGAACGGATCGGGGTCCTGGCAGACCATCATCGACAGGCTCTCCTCGGCGCGGACCAGGGTCCAGGCGATGCCACCGCCGACGGTGATCATGTCGAAGAAGCGGTAGGCGGCGCTGGGGCCGCCCCAGATCTGCCAGGTCAGGGATTCCGTCAGGCTGTAGTGCTGCGCCCCCTTGGCCGGGAAGGACAGGCTGGGGGCGACCGGGGTCCACACGCCGATGGCGAAGTAGGCGTCGTCCAGGCCGAAGTCGTGGCCGAAGCCGAGGGCGGGGATGATCATCGGCGCGGCGCTGTTGGTCACCTCGTCCCAGGTCTTGATCAGCTCGCCGGTGTCGGGGTCGTAGTCCTTGCGGGTGAAGGAGACGGACTGGTGGAAGGCGCTGACGTCGACGAAGACCTGGGGCCCGTCGATGTTGATGAGGGCGGCGGGGTTGTAGTGCTGGGCGGTGAGATCGTCGGCCCCGGCGACGAAGGCCCCGACCCGGGACAGCCCCTTGGTGCCGGTATCCACGAAGTAGAACGCTGAGGCGTCGGCGGGGGAGGTCAGCGCGGCGGCGAGCAGAAGCGACAGCATCGGGACTCCAGGGGCACGGATCGGGAGCGAGGGTCGGCGCAGTATAGGCGCGCGGCAACCGGATCAAGGGGAGGGCACCCGGCCGGTCCGGAGGAAGGCGACGCGGTCGCGCCCCTCCCGGGCCAGGGCCCCCACCCGGCTGCTCGCGGTCTGTTCGGCGAGGATGCGGTAGCTTTCGTCGGCGAGCTGGAGGTTGCCGGCGTGGAGGGCGGCGCGGGCCAGCAGCAGGCGCCGCTCCTCGTCGATGGCGGTCCAGGGGATGGTGCCGGGCGGGTCGGACAGCCAGGGGATGGCGTCCTCGTAGATGCCCCGTTGCACCAGGACCCGGCCGACGAGGTAGCGGGCGAGGGGATCCCCCGGGGCGGCTTCCGACCACTGGAGCGCCGACCACAGCCGGTCGGGGGTCCAGTCATCGACGAGGTACTCCCGGGCCCGGCGACGGACCTCGGCCAGGGCGGCCCGCGCGCCCTCCCGCTTGACGATGAGCCGGCGGATGTCGGCTTCGGAGAGACCGTCGCCGAGACAGGCGTCGTAGCGCTGCGCCGCCTCGTCGGCGGAGTCGGCGAGCCAGGCGAGGTCGCCGGCCAGCTCGGTCGCCTCGACCCGCCGGGCCGGCACGATGTCCGGGGAGGCCAGCAGCTCCTCCACCGCCCGGCTCGCAGCCTCGATGTCGCCCATCCGCTGGCGGAGCCGGGCCAGGGCCAGGGCGTGGCGGATCCGCCGCGGCTGGAGCGACAGGATCTCCTCGCGCAGCGCCAGGGCGGTCTCGAAGTCGCCACGAGCCTCGGCCCGCTCGGCGCGGCGCTCCAGCTCGGCCAGGGTTCGGGCGCAGACCTTCTGGAAGATGCTGCCCCGGCGATAGCGCTCCCGGGCCAGGGCCAGCCGGGAGTCGGGGAGCGGCAGGGCGTCGACGAACCGCTCCCACTCGCCGATGAGCTGGTCGACGGAGCGCCCGTAGACCCCCTGCCAGTCGCCGCGGCCGTAGACCTGCTCGAAGCGGTCGACGCCGTAGGTGTCCATCAGCCACCGCACGAAGCTGCCGACCAGGGTGTAGGCCCGGGGCCCCGGCTGGGTCCAGAAGCCGGCCGGGCCGAAGATCCGCCGCAGGTCGGGTGCCAGGCCCAGCCGGCGCATGGCGGCGCTGGCCTCGTGGGCGGTCAGCTCGTCGGGGGGCAGGTCGGCGGCGAACGCCAGGCCCTCCACCAGGCCGAGGTCGACCATCCAGCCGCCGCGCGTGGCGAGCTGCAGCGGCCCGGCCCCGAACGGGGCGCTGAACAAATGGGCCAGCTCGTGGGCCAGCACGTGGTCGCCGTAGCCGTCCCAGCGGATGTGCATCTGGTGGGTCCACGGCCGGGCCACCAGGGTGCCGCGGGAGCCCATGAGCCGCTGCTGGACGCCGAGCCCGGGGTAGACGAAGCTCTCGATGCGGCGGCCCCGCCAGGCGACGGGGTCCTGGTGCAGCAGGGCGGCCAGCTCGGCGTAGCGG
>RFKJ01000614.1 GCA_003694325.1 Deltaproteobacteria bacterium | reverse complement strand
GCGAACCTCATGGTCGGCAGCAGGGTGCAACAGACCTGCACTGCGCACACGGAGCAAACCGTCGAAGTCGTGAGAAACGGCAGGGGCGGAACGTGACCTCGGCCTGGCATGCCGGGGCCGAAGGTGCTCGCTGGAGTCACGCGATGATGGTGGACGGGACCCCTTCGGGGAGACCGGACGCGGTCATCGCTCGCCGCCTCGGCGGCGACGCCCTTCCGGTGGGAGGTGACGGAGCACTGGGAGTGGACGTGTGCAGCAGATGTCGACGGAGAGGCGATCTTTGAGATCATCCATGAGAGGAGTCCGGCGAGACTCCGCGCTGACCTCCCCGGAGGCTCAGCCCCGACGCAGGCAGACGCGGCGGCCTTCTTGGCAGGGTCGCAGTGGAAGCCGACCGGCGGGAGACGCGGAGTCGATGATGACCTGCCGGGTGGAACGCAGGACGCGACGGCTTCGGCCGTGGCGGCCGGCGGCCCACCGACGGGCGATCTGGACGCATGGGCGGCTTCGGCAGCCCGGCGGTCAGGCGTCCCGAGCGCAGGACCATTGCACGCCGGACCACGTGTCGGGCTCGTCATCGCATCCGCGGTGACGGCCACCTGGCCACCGGCTGCTCCTCCGGGAGCACGGCCCGCTCGCGGGTCGCGCTGGTGCCCCGGTCCTCCCCGGACGACCGTCCGCTCCTCGGAGCGGGGGGTCGGGGCAGGGCCGACGCCACCGACAGCCTTCGGGCTGGCGAGGGCGGAGGTGGAGACAGAGTCGGTGCAATCGGCAAAGGTCAGGAGGGTTCGCCTCCACCGGGCCCACCATCCCGGTTGCGCCAGGCGGTGAAGTCCGTGAAGACCCGTCCGCCTCCGAGAGGAGGCCGGGCAAGGTCAGGACGGGCCGCGGGGAAGGCCAACGACCCGCAGCCGCACGGCGCGCACCACGCATCGGAACCCGCTTCGGCGGGGCACGATGATGGGTGCCGGACCCTGAAGGCCACCCGGTTGACATCGGCCGGACCGACGACCGGTCGCGAATCGAGCCCTGGATGCAGGGCGCGAGACGCGAAGCGTCGCCCCATCCCTTGCTGCTCGCAGCAGGAGATGGCGACCCGGTCCCGGCCCATCCCCGGCACGCGCATCACTCCAAGCACCGTCTCCGACCGGTCCAGGCTTCGGCCCGGGCACCGTCGGGCGACGGCTGCCATGGATGATCCCCCGACATCGAGCACCGCACGGTGCCACCGACCACCCCCCGGACTCCGGTCCGGGGGGTGCTGTCGTTTCCGGGGGCGCGCCGGGAGGCCGGGAACGGGGGGTGCCGGCCATGGGGGCGGACGCCGTGGTCGGCCGTGGTCGCGGGCACCTTGCGCCGAGGGGCCGAGGCAATAGCGGGAAGCGATGCAACGTCCATCTCTCCCCCTGCTCGCCGCGGTGGCGCTGGCGGCCGTGGCCCTGGTCGCCTGGCTGCTGTGGCCGGCCGCGCCGAGCCCGGCCCCGGCGCCACCGGCGACGGAGACATCCGCACCGCCGCCGGTCCAGGCCCCGTCAACCAACGCGTCTGCGGTCCCCCGTGCCCCGGCGTCGGGCGATCGGCAGCCGGAGGAGCCCGAGCCGGACGACGATCTCGCGGACGAGCCCGCCGTGAAGCCCGATGCCACCCCGGTGGTGGTGAGCCTGCCGATCGTCCCGCGGCCGGTGCGCATGAGTCGGCGCGAGGCGCTCGGCTACACCAACAGCTTGCGGACGGCCATCCTGCACTACCAGCGGGACCACGGGACCTGGCCCGAGCCCGGCGGCCCCTGCCCCCCCGAGCCTCCCGCGGGCGAGGCCGTCCCGTGGGAGGGCGCCTGCACCGCGGCCTTCGACGCCATTGACTGGGCGCCGCCGGCGGGCGAAGACGGGGTGCCCATGACCCGGTGCAGCTATGCCTTCGACATCACCGTCCCCGACACCGGGCGGGGAGGCGGAGACTTCCGGGTCATCGCCCGCTGCGACGGCGATGGGGACGGCGTGATCTCGGAGACCACCGCCACCCGGCACCGGCAGGCCCGGCGCCGGACGGCGGACGACGTGTACTGAGCCGCCGGCCGCCGTCGAGCCGGGTCCACCGCGGCGCGGCCGTCGCCCGCGGTCAGAAGCTCTCCGCCGCCCGCAGGCGCTCGACGCCGGGAGGGGCGAGGCCCAGGCGCCGGCAGGTCTCGGCGTGGAGTCGGTCGGCTGCCGCCTGGTCGCTGCAGTTGAGGGGGCGGAAGTAGATGGTGTCGGCCTCGCGGGACGGCCAGTCCCAGGTCTGCTCCACCGGGCGTCCCAGGCTCGTGAGCAGGCCGGCCCAGTGGTCGCGGAAGGCGACGGCTTCGTGGGCGTTGTCCGGCTGGACCACGAAGGCCAGGGTGACGAAGGGGTAGCGCCCGCCGAGTGCCTGGCGCTCCCGCAGGAATCGCTCGATGTTGCGATTGACGAGGGGACCCTTGTCGGCGCCCTTGACCCGGGCGTAGACCTCGGGACTGCAGGCATCGACCGAGAAGTGCAGGAAGCGGAAGGTGCCGGGGGCCATGTGGGGATCGTTGGCCAGGCGGATCAGCAACCGGGCGCGCTCGGCGGGGAAGACCACGCCGTTGGTGTGCAGCTTGAACTCGGCGAACAGGCGGTTGCCGGCGTTCTGAGCGAAGGCGTACTCGATGAACCGGTCGAACTCCGGGTGGATGGTCGGCTCCCCGAGCCAGTGGGGGCAGAGGTGGACGTCGTCCTCCATGTCGGCCAGTCCCTGCAGGGCGGCGCGCCACGTCTCCCACGTCATGAACCGGTGCGGGACGCCGTGGGCCTCGTCCCGCAGCGACTGGCTGCACATCCGGCACCGGATGTTGCAGTGGTCGGTGAGCTCGAGGTTGAGGTGGACGCTCACCGCGCGGCCTCCATCGGGGGCAGGGCGGCCCGGATC
>RFKJ01000613.1 GCA_003694325.1 Deltaproteobacteria bacterium | reverse complement strand
GGACGAAGCACACGCCCACATGACCCGGTTTCGCAAGGGTGTCGGCCGGGTCGCCAGCCGTCGGGCTCGCGCCGGAATGCGGATCGACGTGGGGCACCTCTGGCTGCGACGCGGTCGGATCGACAAGGCCATCGACCAGCTCACCCGGGCCCACCAGGACCTGGCCACCACCGCCGATCTCGAGTTGCTGGCCATGGCCCGGTGCCGCCTGGCCGAGGCCCGGTTGCTGACGGGGGCGGTCGACGAAGCCGGGCGCCTGGCGGCCACGGCCATCGACACCGCCCGGCAGGCCGCCAGTCCATGGGCCCTGCCCCAGGCGTTGGCCGTGGCACTGCGCCATGCGCGCGTCACCTCCGACCTGGGCAGGCTCCGCCGGCTCGTCGACGACGCCACGGTCCTGTGGCGCCGCCACCGCGCCGACCCCCACGCCGCCTCCCTCGGCGTGCAGCTATCGCTGGGGCTGCTGGAGCTGGGCGCCGAGGACGAGGCAGCGACGACCCTCCGGATTGCCTCGGCCCTGGCTCCCGAGGATCCCCACGATCGGCTGATCCTCGCCCTGGCTCGCGTGGCCACCCAGGCGCGCGCCGGCCGGCTCGACATCCGGGCCGCCGAACGGATCCTCGAGCGCGCCCGGGCCCTCGATCTCCAGCACCTCGTCCGGATCAGCCTGGGGTTCGCGATCCGCTGGTCCAAACCCGGTCGGCACCGACAACTGCAGCGGTACATCCAGCAGGCCCGCAAGGTCGGCGATCACTACGGGGCCTGCTGGCTCGGCGTCGCCAGCGAGGGCGGCAGCGCACCCCGCCGGCAGGCCCGCCGCCTCGGCTACCTGGCCATGGCCGCGGGTCGTCCTCTCCCCGCCTGACCGCAGGCTGCCGGGTCCTCGGGCGGTCCGCCGTCCGGCCGGGCCGGTTCAGCGTGCCGATGGCCCGGGAATCGGCCCCCGCCCGGAGCGGCCGCGCTCAGAACGTGAACCGCAGCTCCTGGGCCCGCCCGGCATCGACCCGGACGGTCTGCACCCGCGAGCGACCGGAACTGATGGCCACGGCCTTGATCTTGTACTCCCCCGCCGGGAGGCGGACGGGGTTCATCGGGGTCTGCCCGACCTTTCGGCCGTCGATGTAGATCCGGGCCGGCCGGGCGGCCCGAACCCGGACGATCCCCATGTCCGCCGGGTCCACGGTGCTCGGGTCCACGCCATCGGGCACGAAGATCACCACCCCGCTCGCCGGCGCGGCGTCGGCGCCGGGGGGTTCCTTCGCCGAGGAGACG
The DNA here is from genome assembly GCA_003694325.1 of Deltaproteobacteria bacterium. Classification (GTDB taxonomy): domain Bacteria; phylum Myxococcota_A; class UBA796; order UBA796; family UBA2385; genus J125. The sequence continues at coordinate 3,705 of RFKJ01000613.1, read as the reverse complement.
CCCTCCGCTGTGCCGCCCTTCGCCGTGGCCCCCTCCGCAGCGGCGCCCTCCGCCGTGGCGCCCGCACCGACGGCGCCTTCGCTGCCCGGGTCCTGGAGCTCCGCGGCGGCGGAGCCATCATCGGTCGCCACCACCTCGGGGGAATCGCCGCCGCCCAGCACCGACAGCCCCGTCGCTCCCTCCCGTCCGTAGAACCACCAGGCCGCGACGAGGACCAGGATCGAGACGACCACGAACACCAGCAGCCCCACGCCGCCGCCCTCCTCCTCCTCGTCATCCTGGACGTCGGCCCCCGCCCGGACCGTGCCGACCTGGGCAGCCCGGCGCCGCACGGCCCAGTCCGGGGCCGCCGGGGCCGGCGGCCGGGGAGGTGGAGGGACCACCAGGGGCCGGGCATCGGTCTCGTCCTCGACGCCAGGGGCGGTGTCCGCCAGGCCCGGAGCCGTCGGCGACGGCTCGTCCCGGATGATCACCCGCGGCGGAGGAGGACCGTCCTCGTCCTCGTCCTCGTCCTCGTCGGCCTGCAGCGTCCGCGACAGGCCGCGACGCATGGCTTCACCGAGGCGACGATCCAGCGAATCCAGGGCGTCACCGTCTTCGTCCTCGCCGAGTTCGTCGTCCAGGAGACCGTCGTCGCGGAGATCGTCCTCGCTGAGGTCGTCGTCTACGTCGTCGTCCCAGCCCGCATCCTCCTCGTCGCGACCGGGGACGAAGCCGACCCGCAGGCGGGTGGGCGGAGGGCCGGGTTCGACCCCGTCGGCCACGTCCCCCGCCGAGATCAGCTCGCTGGAGTCGTCTTCGGCGGCGCCGGCCGCCAGCACGTCCACCGAGGCGGTGTCATCCTCCTCACCCCCGGCGGGCCCGGCCGATGCCGGCAAGGTGGGGTCGTCGAACCGGACCAGGCGGTCATAGATGCGGTCGTGGATCACCACGGTGTCCGGTCGGCCCGGGCCTTCGTCGTCGACCATGACTCCGTCGGCGTCCATGACCCCGGCGTCCATGCTCCCCCGGGAGAAGGATCCCCCGAAGGACATCGTCAGCGGCGGAGGCTGCTCTCCCGGCCGCACGAGCACCGGGGCCCGATCCGACTCGGTGTCGTCGGCGATTTCATCGGTGTCGTCCTGAGCGCCGAGGGCCAACGCCGAGGCGTCCCAGACCGGACCCTGTTCCGCGGCCAGCGTCGCCGGCGCCGGCGCCTCCACCGCGTCGGGCGCCCCGGCCGGGGGCCCGATGAAGATGCGCAGCGGCCCCTCCCCGTCGTAGCTGTCCTCGTCGTCGTCCTGGTCGGGCTCGTAGTCGACGGCCAGCTCCGGCTGCGGCTCCTCGTCCTCCTCCAGCTCCGGAAGGCCGGCCTGTCCGGCCAGCTCCGGCAGCTTGATGCCGGGCGGAGTCTCGTCGACCAGCAACAGGTCGGGACGTCGGGAGAACAGACCGCTGCGCCGCGTGCTCACGCAACCTCCTCAGGCGGCGGGCCGGCTCCGAGCCGTGGCGAGGTCAGGACCAAAGCGACTCCAGCGACTCCGGGATCCCGCTGCCATCGGCGATGTGGGCCAGCCGTTCCCGGCCGTCCCCCGAAAGCCGGACGTGCAGCCCCGTCGCCTTCGACACGCTGACCAGCACCCCCTCGCGGATGAGCTGGTTGATCGCCCGCCGCACCACCCACTGGTCGGCGGGCTCGAGACCACGGAACAGGTTGTCGGCGCGGGTGCTCCAGTCTTCGCCGTCGGCGTGCTCGACCACCAGCCGGGCCAACGACCGGACCAGGGCCCGGCCGCGCACATCGTCGGACACCGGCAGCTCGCCCGTCCACCACGTCTCGACGCCGGCGATGTCCCGGAGCCGGTCGACCTCGTCCTCACCGAAGCGCAGTTCCGGCCGCACCGAGCCCTCCAGCCCGATGATCCGGGCCAGCTCGAAGGGGTGGATGTCCAGCCAGCGTGCCACCTGGGTGAGGGTCAGCTTCTCGAAGAGATCCGCTACTGCCATGGGTCTCAGGCCTCCGACTCGATGTGGGCGTCGCCGGGCACGTCGGCGGACGCGCCGGCGGGCGCCTCCGTCGCCTCGTCGTCCCCCGGCGTCCAGGCCGCACCGTCCGACGCCTGCACGTCGTCGTCGTCTTCCCCGGTCACGACGCGGGGGTCCAGCCAGGCGGTGTACAGGTCCAGGCCGACCGCCCGCAGCTCTCCGGCCTGGTCGGCCAGCGCCTCGAGCTGGGCGTCGAGCGCTTCCCGCACGTCGCCCTGCGGCGCGTCGTCGCCGAACCACACCTGGACGGCGAGCTTGCCCTGGTAGTCGGTGTACTGCATCGCCACGTCGGGCACCCCGACCTGGGCCAGGGCGGCCGAGGTGGCGGCGATGATCCGGTAGGAGAGCACCGCGGCGAGGTCCTCGTTGCGCTCGGTCCAGTCTTCGTAGATGTCGAAGGGAACCGGCAGGATCAGGGCGAGGGCTTCGGGGCTCCCCTCCATGGGGTTGAGGCTGGCGACCAGGGTCACGGCCGCCCGCTCGGCGTCCACCGGCTGCAGCGGCGCCTGGGCGACCTCCAGCACCGGCTGCAGCCGGCGCTGGACCGAGTCGTGGTGCGCCAGGATCGCGTCGCGATATCCGGCCGGCAGGTTGGCGAGGGTCGGCTCGACCTGCTGGAACTGCTCGTACTCCTCGACCAGCCGCGCGATGTCCGGGTCGGCCAGCAGCTCGGCCACCGCGTCCTCCCGGGCCTTCAGGGCCGCGGCGTAGAGGCCGTCGCGTTCGGCGAGCACCTCGGCGTCCGCGTTGATCCCCTCGTCCACGGCGGCCCGGGTGCGCTGGTGGACGTGACGCGGCAACTCGTCGAGCTCGGCCTGGACCTTCAGCTCCAGGTCACCAAGCGTCTCGATCTCCCGTTCGAGCTGCTCGATGTCGGCGCGGAGGCGCTGGCGTTCGTCGTTGATCCGGGCCAGGCGTGCGCGCGCGGCCTCCTCCTGTTCCTGGCGCCAGCGGCTCACGCCTTCGAGAGCCTGGACGAGGCGCGGAAGGATCTGTTCCGAGTCTTCGGGCATCATCGCTCCTCCGCCGAACCTGGGATCGGCGTCGCCCCGCACCATAGCAGGGGCGACCCGGCGCTCATCCGTCACACGCGCCCCACAACCCGCGTCCCTCGATCGCAGCGAGGTCCTCGGACTGCTGGAGCCGCTCGTAGTAGCGCACGTCCTGGGCGAAACCCTCGTCGTAGAGGCGCGCCTGTCCGGCACGGATCACGAGGTCGTTGAACAGGACCCGGAAGCTGCCGTCGTCGGCGAAATAGGTGGAGAAGTCGTCGAACTCCCGCAGGTCGTCGGCCAGCCGATCGCCGGCGTCCCCCTCCACCCACAGCCAGGCCAGGGTCCGCCCGTAGATGTCGGTGCACTCGGCGTCGAATTCCAGGGTGACGATCCGGCCGGTGAGGCGCTCGTCGACCCACGAGGCGGCCGCGTCGCCCCAGCACTCGGCGGGCTCCGGTTCGTGCGCGATCTCGGGGGCTGCGACCCCCAGGAACCGCACCCGCTCCCCCTCGCCGCAGGTGTCGAGGTCGACGGTATCGCCGTCGAGGGTGCAGGCGACCACGGCGTCGCGCTGCGGGGCGCAGGAGGGAGTCGGGTCCTGGATCGGCACCAGCGCGTCGATGTCCCGACAGGCCGAGCTCCCCGCGAGGAGGGCCAGGAAGAGCCCGGGCCCGGCGGCGCCAGC
>RFKJ01000612.1 GCA_003694325.1 Deltaproteobacteria bacterium | reverse complement strand
TGCTGGGGGAGGGGACCGGTGCGCTGTCGTCGGTGTGGCGACCGGCGACCACCGCGCTCACCCACCTGGGCACCCTGGGCACCCTGGGGATGGTCATGGTGGGCGCGCTCTACCAGATGGTGCCCGTGGTGGCCGGACGTCCCGTCCCCGGCGCCCGCTTCGCCCACGGCGTGTGGCTGCCGTTGACCGCCGGGGTCGCCGCGCTGGTGGGCGGCTTGTGGTCGGGTCACGCGGGCTGGCTGCACGGGGCCGTGGCCTGTCTGGCGCTGGCGCTGTCGGCCTTCGTGGCGCAGCTCGGCGTCGCCCTGGCGCGCCCGGGCAGTCGGGACCACTCGGTCACCGGCATGCGGCTGGCCCTGGTGTCGCTGGTGGGGGTGGCCACCATCGGGCTGGTCCTGGCCCATGGACGGGCCACGGGCATGTTCCCGGCCGCCCGGGTGGCCTGGCTCCAGGTCCACGTCACCCTGGGCCTGCTGGGGTGGGTCGGTGGCCTCGTCACCGCCGTCGCCTGGAAGGTCCTGCCCATGTTCTACCTCGCCCCGGAACTGCCGAGCCGGGTGCGGGGCGGGTCGCTGGTGGCGATCGCCGCGGGGCTGGTCGGGCCGTTGGCGGGGGTGCTCCTCGGGGTCGAGTCGCCGCTGTTCCTGGGCCTGCTGGCCCTGCCGGCCGCTGCCGCCGCGTGGCTTCTGCAGCCCGTCCTGCTGCTGCGCTCGCTGGCGGCCCGTCGCCGCAAGCGGGTCGATGGCAGCTTCCGGTTCTGGCAGGCCTCGCTGGGGCTGGCGCCGGTCACGGCGCTCCTGGCCGCCGCCGCGATCCTGCTCCCCGACGGGCGTTGGCCGCTGCTGTTCGGGTGGGTGGCGATCTGGGGCCACGCCGCCCTGGTCGTCCACGGCATGTTGACCCGGATCGTCCCGTTCCTCGTCTGGTATCATCGATTCTCGTCGGTGGTGGGCACGGCGAGGGTGCCGGCGATGCGAGAGCTGCTCCCGGACCGGGCGGTCACCATCGGGCTGGCCCTGCACCTCGGTGCCCTGGTCGCCGGCGTGGTCGCCGTCGGCACCGGCGTGGGCCTCCTGGCTCGTCTCACCGGCCTGCTGGTCTGTGGCACCGGCCTCTCCCTGGCCGGTTCACTGTTCATCGTCCTCAAGACCCCGAGAGTCTCCCATGCATGAGATCCGCGGCTTCGAGATGACCGAGGTGGGCGCACCGCTGCGTCCCGCCACCCGCACCGTCGACACGCTGGCGCCGGGAGAGGTCCTGGTGGAGGTGGCCGGGTGCGGCATCTGCCACACCGACCTGGGCTTCCTCGATGACGGGGTTCGCACCCGCAAGCCCCTGCCCCTCATCCTCGGCCACGAGATCAGCGGCCGGGTGGTCGCCGCGGCGGAGGGGATGTCCGACCTGGTGGGGACCGCGGTCATCGTGCCGGCGGTGATCCCCTGCGGAGAGTGCGACGACTGCAAGGCGGGCCGCCCGATGATCTGCCAGCGGCAGATCATGCCCGGCAACGACCGGGACGGGGGCTTCGCCTCCCACGTCGTCGTGCCGGGGCGGGGGTTGTGCCCGGTGCCCGGCGCACCCGACGACTTCGACGCCCCGCTGCCCGGCGCCTCGGGGCTGACCCTGCGTCACCTCGCCGTCATCGCCGACGCGGTCTCCACGCCCTACCAGGCGGTGGTCCGGTCGGGGCTGCAGGCCGGTGACGTCGCCATCGTCGTCGGCCTGGGCGGTGTCGGGGGCTACGCCGCCCTGCTGGCCCGGGTCTTCGGCGCCCACGTCGTCGGCATCGACGTCGACCCGGTCCGCCGCCGGCAGGCGACGGATTCGGGCATCGACCTGGTCCTCGATCCGTCCGCCACCGACGCCCGGGCCCTGCGCAAACAGATCCGGGCGTGGGCCCGGGAGCGCGGTGCCCCGGCGACCCGCTGGAAGATCTTCGAGTGCAGCGGCGCTCCCGCGGGGCAGGAGACCGCCTGGGGCCTGCTGGTCCACGGCGCCACCCTGATGGTGGTGGGGTTCACGATGGCCCGGATCGAGCTGCGGCTGTCCAACCTGATGGCCTTCGACGCCGCGGCCATCGGGAACTGGGGCTGTGCCCCGGAGCTGTACCCCGACATCGTCGACATGGTGCTCGACGGTCGGCTCGACCTCGTCTCGCGCACCGAGCTGCGGCCCCTGTCCACCGTCGAACAAGCCCTCGACGACGTGCGGCAGCACCGCGTGTCCCGCCGCCTGGTGCTCACCCCCTGAACCGGCCCCCCGCCCCCTGGAACCGTGCCGTCGACCCGGCGGCGACCTGGGAGAACCGATGTCCACCGAACCGCACTCCACACCCATCCGCTTCCTGCGGCAAGCCGACGGCAGCATCGGGCGGATCGTGCTCGACCGCCCCAAGGCCAACGTCCTCGACGAAGCGATGATCGGCGCCATCCGCCACCAGCTCCACGAGCTGCGGGGCGACCGTGCGCTCAAGCTGGTGGTCTTCGAGGGGGCCGGCCGGCACTTCAGCTTCGGCGCCTCGGTCGAGGAGCACCTGCCGGGCCGGGTTCGCAACATGCTGCCCGCCTTCCACCAGATGTTCGTCGACATCGAGGAGCTGGGGGTGCCGACCGCGGCCGTCGTCCGGGGGCAGTGCCTGGGAGGTGCCGCCGAGCTGGCCACCTGGTGTGGCCGGGTGTTCTGCGATCCGTCGGCGCGGATCGGGTTCCCCGAGATCAAGCTCGGGGTGTTCCCGCCGGTGGCCTGCATGGCCTTGCGGTGGCGGATGGCGGGGAGCCGGGGCACCGAGCTGGTGATCAGCGGCCGGAGCCTGCCGGGGCCGGACGCGGTCGCCGCGGGCCTCGCCGACGATTGCAGTGACGACCCGGAGGCGGCCCTGCAGGCCTGGTTCGACCGCCACATCGCCCCGCTGTCACCGGCGTCGCTGGGGTTTTCCTGGCGGGCGAGCCGCCGCCCGATGGCCCGGGCGCTGGGCGAGGAGCTGCCGGCCCTGGAGCGCCTGTACCTCGACGAGCTCATGAACCACCCCGATCCCACCGAGGGGCTGCACGCCTTCCTGGAGAAGCGGCCCCCATCCTGGAGTCGCGCATGACCACGGAACGTCCGCGGACGCGAGCCGACATCGTCGACACCGCCCGCCGCCTGTACGAAGACCTGGAGTTCACCGCCGTCCGGGAGTGGCTCGCCGCCGACCCGGACCGCAAGGCCGTCGGTTGCCTGCCGGTGTACGTGCCCCGGGAGGTGGTGTGGGCCGCCGGGGTGCTGCCGGTGGGGATCCACGGCGGCGGCGATCGCCTGGAGATCATCCGGGGCGACGCCTACTACCAGTCCTACATCTGCCACCTGCCCCGGTCGGTGGTCGAGCTGGGGCTGAGCGGCCGGCTGGACATGCTCTCGGGGATGCTGTTTCCGAGCACCTGCGACGTCATCCGCAACCTGTCGGGAATGTGGCAGATCCTGCGGCCGGAGGTGTATGTCCGCTACGTGGACGTGCCCCAGGTCGAGCACCCCGCCACCGGCCTGGAGTTCTGGAAGGGCGAGCTGTCGACCATCTACCGGGACATGTGCGCCATCGCCGGGACCGAACCCTCCGACGAGGCCCTGTGGGCGGCCATCGACGACTACGACCGGGTCCGGGACGTCATCGGCCGGCTCTACGCGCTGCGCCGCGACGAGCCCTGGAAGGTCCCCACCGAGGAGCTGTACCTGGTCATGCGCGCCGGCGAGGTGCTGCCCCCGCCGGATTTCGTCGACCTGGCGACGGCCTACCTCGAGGCCTGCCACGCCGAGCCGCTGCGCCGGCGGGACAACACCCGGGTCATCGTGGTGGGATCCTTCTGTGAGCAGCCCCCCCTGGGCCTGATCAAGACCATCGAGCGGGCCGGCTGCTACATCGTCGGCGACGACTTCCTCCTCGGCAACCGGATGATCACCCGGCCGCCGGAACGGGGGGGCGACCCGGTCGAGGCGCTGGCCCACGCCCTGCTGTTCCACCACCAGCCCTCCTCGGTGATGTACGAACCGGACCCCGATGCCAAGGAGGTGACCATCAAGAAGATGGTCGACGCGGCCCGGGCGGACGGTGTCATCTTTGCGGCGGCGTCCTTCTGCGACCCGGCCCTGCTCGACCGCCCCATGCTCCGAGCCGGGGCGGAGGCCCACGGTATTCCGTGCATCGCGTTCAAGTTCTCCGAGAACACCGGCCAGTTCCAGCAGTTCCGCGAGCAGGCGGGCACGTTCTCCGACTCGATCAAGCTCTGGGGAGGTGCGTGATGGCACCGACGACGAAGGAAGAGGTCAAGGTCCAGAAGGACCGGTCGATGATCCTGCAGAAGGAGATGATCGCCGGCCACTTCGAGCGACTGGAGAAGGCCCCCGAGACGGGGGAGAAGGTGGTCTATACCTTCGTGCCGGGCAACCTCACCGAGCTGATCCGCAGCTTCGGTGCCCTGCCCCTGCTGCCGGAGATCAACGCCCTGCAGTCGGGCATGCGCGGCAAGTCCAAGGGCTACATCGCCGAAGCCGAGCGCAACGGCCACTCCGAGGATGTCTGCACCTACGTCAAGTGCGACATCGGGATGCTGCGGTCGGGCAACATCGGCCCCACCGGGACCCGGCTGCCCAAGCCCGACCTGCTGCTGCTGTCCTACACCGGCTGCTACACCTTCATGAAGTGGTTCGAGCTGCTGCGGGAGGAGTACGACTGTCCGACGGTCTTCCTCCACGTGCCCTACCAGGGGGACGGCACGCTGCTGCCCGAGCACCGCGCCTACGTCGTCAAGCAGCTCCGCGAGACCATCATCCCGGCCCTGGAGCAGGTCACCGGGCGGCCCTACGACGAGGACCTGCTGCGCGAGAACCTGGCCCGCAGCGCCCAGGCCGAGGATGACCTCGTCGCCGTGCTGCACTCGGCGAAGAACCGCCCGAGCCCCATCGACTCCTACTTCGGCGGGGTCTACTACGTCGGACCCATCTTCAGCGCCTTCCGCGGCACCCCCGAGGGGGTGGACTACTACCGCGCCCTCCGCCAGGAGGTGGAGGCCCGGGTGGCCGCCAAGCAGGGGCCGCTCACCCCGGTCGGTCGCCTGGACGACCAGAAGTACCGGCTGGTCGTCGAGGGGCCGCCCAACTGGACCAGCTTCCGCGAATTCTGGAAGATGTTCGCCGAGGAGGGGGCCGTCGTGGTGGCCTCGACCTACACCAAGGTCGGCGGGACCTACGACTTCGGCTTCCGGCACGATCCCTCGGACCCCCTGGGCACCCTCGCCGACTACTGCGGCGGCTGCTACACCAACCACAACCTGCCCGGGCGCATCGAGATGCTCGAGCGCTACGTGAAGGAATACGAAGCCGACGGGTTCATCATCAACTCGGTGAAGAGCTGCAATTCCTTCTCGGCCGGTCAGCTCATGATCCTGCGCGAGGTCGAACGGCGCACCGGGATTCCCGGCGGCTTCGTCGAGTCCGACCTCGTCGACCCCCGCTACTTCTCTGCCGCCAACATCAAGAACCGGCTGGAGAGCTACCTGCAGATGATCGAGGCACGACGCGCCGGCGGCGCGACCTCGTCCGAAGCGCTCGGGAGGCTGGCATGAACTGCTTCGTCGGCATCGACCTCGGCTCGACCATCACCAAGGCCGTCATCCTCGACGAAGCCGGAGAGGTGCTCGGGCGGGGGATCACCAACTCGCGTTCCAACTACGACCTGGCCGCCGAGGTGGCTCGGACCGAGGCGTTCGTCACCGCCCGCTTCGGGTTGCTGCGCAAGGAGGTGGAGAAGGCCGCCGGTGGGGCGATGCTCGACCGGCTGCTGCGGGCCTTCCGAACCGAGCAGACGCTGGTGCAGCTCGACCGCCTGCAGCACCACATCGACGCCGAGGTGGTCAGCACGGTGGCCGGGCCGCTGCAGCAGCCGGTGACCGAGGTGATCGACGAGATCTTCCGCCGCCTGCGGCAGGAGGAGGAGGACTGGTTCGCCGGCCGGACGGAGGGGACCCGCTCCGACTTCTTCCGCGACCACGTGGGTTCGGGCTGGGCCCGCCTGTCCGAGGAGCTGGGGCCGCCGGTCGACGTCAGCTTCGACCTGCTGCTGAGCCTGTACGACAAGTGCATCATCAAGGTCGAGAACGAACCGCTGGAGCTGGGCTTCCAGGACCACATCGACGCAGCCCTCGCCCGGATCGGCGACGTCGAGGGGGTGGATGCGGTGCGGCTCGGCGTGGAGCGGGCGCGCGACGCCGAGCTGGTGGAGGTGGCGACCATCGGCACCGGCTACGGCCGGGCCCGGCTGCCCTTCGCCAAGGAGCAGATCCGCAGCGAGATCCTGTGCCACGGGCTCGGCGCCCACCGGATGTTCCCCAACACCCGGACGGTGCTGGACATCGGGGGCCAGGACACCAAGGCCATCCAGGTGGACGGTCGGGGCATCGTCACCAGCTTCCAGATGAACGATCGCTGTGCCGCCGGTTGCGGTCGGTACCTGGGCTACATCGCCGACGAGATGAACATCGGCCTGCACGAGCTGGGGCCCCTGGCCCAGCGCAGCTCGCGCCGCGTCAAGATCAACTCCACCTGCACCGTGTTCGCCGGCGCCGAGCTGCGGGAGCGCCTGTCCCTGGGAGAGCAGCGGGAGGACATCCTCGCCGGGCTGCACCGGGCGGTGATCCTGCGCGCGATGAGCCTGCTGGCCCGATCCGGGGGGGTGGACGACGAGTTCACCTTCACGGGCGGAGTGGCGCGCAACCCCGCCGCCGTGGCCGCCCTCGAGGAGCTGGTGGCCGAGAACTACGGCGATCGGACCCTCAACATCAGCCCGTCGAGCATCTACACCGGCGCCCTCGGTGCCGCGATCTTCGCGATGCGGGCGGCCGAAGAGGGCCGCGGCGTGGCGGGCACCGGCACCCGGCAGGAGGCATAGATGGCGATCACGGCAGGAATCGACGTCGGGACCGGCGCGGTCAAGGCGGTCATCATGCGGATCGAGGACGGCACCGAGGAGGTGCTGGCCAGGCGGGTCGGACGGATCCGTCGACGGGAGATCTGGCGCGTGGTCGACGAGGTCTTCGGGGCCGCCCTCGGGGATTGCGACGTGGACCGCATCGACTACGTCGCGACGACCGGCGAGGGCGAGGACATCCCCTACGGCAC
>RFKJ01000611.1 GCA_003694325.1 Deltaproteobacteria bacterium | reverse complement strand
GTGGTGGTGTGGGGCGGGCGGAGATCGAGGGGACGGTCGGAGGAGGCGCGCAGCCCGCGGCCGACCAGGTCCGGCCGGTCCCGGCGCAGGGCGTCGAGCGCCGCCTGGCGCCGCGGATGCTCCGCGGTGCCGGGGGCGAAGTCCAGGCCCAGGTAGATCCGGTCGGCGTCGGTGTGGGGGAGGGTCTCCAGGAGCAGGGCGAGGTCGGCCGCCCGCACCGGCAGGCCGCCGAGGCCGCAGGGGACCTCGTGGATGCGGGCGTGGCCGGGGAGCAGCGGGCGCAGCTCGGCGGCGAGGGGGGCGTCGGCGGCCAGCGGGCTGTCGACCCGCTCCAGCACCACGACCCGCTCGGCGCGGGACAGCGCGGCTCGCAGCGCGTCCTGGGGCCAGGGCCGGAGCTGTCGCACGCCGACGACGCCCACCCGCTGCCGGCGGTGGCTCCGCAGGTGATCGGCGAGGGCGCAGGCCGTCTCGACGAGGCTGCCCTGGGCCACGATGACGATCGAGGCGTCGTCGACCCGGTGCTGGTGCAGGGGCGACAGGGGTCGGCCGGTGGCGGACGACACGCGCCGCATGGCCTCGGCGATGATCCCCGGCAGGCTCTCGGTGAAGTAGGGGCGGCGGGCGGCGACGCCGAGCCCGTAGGCCTCGGGACCCTGGGTCCCACCGAGCATCACCGGTCGATCCAGGTCGAACCAGGCCGGCAGCCTGGCCCGATCCGGACCGAACAGCGCGCGCTGGGCATCGGTGGGGCAGGGGATGATGTCCGCCGGGTCGCCGGCCAGGTCCCGGCACCGGTCCCGGTCGGGCAGCGCGACCCGTTGCAGGGCCATGGCCGTCTGCTCCCGATCCATGGCCACCACGCCGGTGGCCAGCGCCTGCTCGGCGACGATGCGGGCGACGAGGGCCAGGTCCACGGCGTCCTGGACGTGGATGGCCAGGAACTGGAAGCAGCCGGTGCCGCTGATGCCGTGCCAGGCCTCGTGCCCGGTCCCGGCGGCCCCGGCGTGCCCGTCGGCGGCGCCGAGGGTTGCGTGGACCACCAGCGGCAGGCAGCGCCCGGCGCACCAGCTCAGGCGATCGTGGGCCGCCAGCAGGTCGGGCCCGTCGAGCCAGGCGGTGGCCCGCTGCCCGGCCAGCGCCCGGCCGGCGGCCACCGCCAGTGCCGCCCGGGCGGCCCCGTCGTCGACGACGGCACCCAGCCGCTGCTCGGTGCGGAGCACGGCGCCCAGGCCATCCCAGGCCGTCCCGGAGGGCCCGGGCGAGGCCTGCCGCTGCTGGCCGGCGATGCGGGCCACGAGTTCGCGTGCGGCGTCAACCCACCGTGGCATGGGACCTCCCGGCGACCTCGACCGGTCGCTGTTCCTGGAGTTGCTCCCCCTCGACCCACCGGATCGCCCCGGTGGGGCAGCGCTGGACCACCATCGGGGTGGCCGGGCCGCCGCCGCTGTAGTCGACGACCGGGAGGTTGCCGACCATGGTGATGAGCCCGGGGGGGGCGTCCTGGGCACAGCGCCCACAGGCATCGCAGGCGACGGTGCACAGGGCCAGGGCCTCCTCGCCGGCCAGGGGCACGCTGCACTGCACGATGATGTGCTGGTCGGCGGGGAGCAGCTCGAACAGGTCGCGTGGACAGGCCGTCACGCAGTCCCCGCAGGCCGTGCACAGCGCCGGGGCGACGACGGGCAGGCCGTTGTCGTTCATGGTGATGGCCCCGAAGCTGCAGGCCACCTCGCAGTCCCCGAGGCCGATGCACCCCCAGGTGCAGGACTTGCCGGCCGCGCCGACCAGGGCGGCGCCGGCGCAGGTCTCGACCCCCTGGTAGTCGGCGACCTGGACGGCCTGGGCCCGGCCGCCCGCGCAGTGCAGGCGGGCCACCCGGGCCACCGCGACGCCGGCGTCCACGCCGAGCATGTCGGCGATGGCGTCGATGGCCTCGGGGCTGGACACCGAGCATCCGCTGGGGCTGGTGGTGCCGGCCAGCAGCGCCTCGGCAAACGCCCGGCAGCCCGGCAGCCCGCAGGCGCCGCAGTTACTGCCCGGCAGGGCCTCCTCGACCATGTCCAGGCGGGGGTCCTCCTCGACCTTCAACAGCCGGGATGCGACCGCGAGGACCACGCCGAAGACGAGCCCGAGCCCGGCCATGATGGCGGCAGCCAGCAGCAGGTGCTCCACGGCTGCTCCCTCACCGGAACCGGGCGGCGCGTTCGATCAGCGCGTCGAGGCCCGGTTCGTTCGGGTTGAGCGGGGTGCCCGGGTGGATGCAGCGCGCCGGGCATCCCTCGGCGGCCCGCACCAGCTCCTCGTAGGTGCCGGCGGTGGGGTCGCCGATCATCGCCTGCTTGTTGCTGTCGTAGACGAACAACCGGCTGTTGATCTGGATGCAGTCGTTGCAGCTCGTGCAGAGCGGCGTGTCGATCCAGGGCTCCTCGGGTTCGTCGTCCGGTTCGGGCGACGGTGCCTCGGCCGGAGCGGCCTCGGCCGGAGCTGCCTCGGCCGTGGTTGCCTCGGCGGGGACTGCGCCGGCGGCGGCG
>RFKJ01000610.1 GCA_003694325.1 Deltaproteobacteria bacterium | reverse complement strand
GGCCGCCGCCGGTGATGGGGCCGCGCCGGGCACTCGCCGGGGCGGGGCGGAAGGACGCCCCCGCGACAACGTCGGCGCCGGCGAGGGTCGCCGGTCGGAGGGGGATGGGCGGGGCGATAGAGGTCCGGTCGATGCTGCAGACCCTCCAGGAACTGGCCTCCGAGGACCCGCAGCGGCTGCGCCGCCGGGTCGGGGGCAAGGCCGCCGAGCTGGCCGGGCTGGTGCGCGCCGGGTTGCCGGTGCCCCCGGCCCTGGTCCTGCCGGCGAAAGCGCTGTCGGCCCACCTGCGACACCACGGCCTCACCCACCAGGCCCGGGCCGGGGCCGACCTGTCGGAAGCCCTCACCCGGCTGCCCCTGCACCCGGCGCTGCGGGCCGAGCTGCGGAGGCGGGTGCCGGAGCTGGGACCGCTGCTGGCCGTCCGGAGCTCGGGCATCGACGAGGACGGCGCCGATGCCAGCTTCGCCGGCCAGTACCGGACGGTGCTGGGGGTGCGGCCCGGCGACGCCGTGGAGGACGCGATCCGCGCCTGCTGGGCGAGCGCCTGGAGCGCCCGGGCGCGGGCCTACCGCCGGGCCCGGCTTCGCGGCCGGCGTGCGGCGGCGGCCATGGGGGTGGTGATCCAGGCGCTGGTGGATCCCGAGTGCGCCGGGGTCCTGTTCACCATCGACCCGACCACCGGCTCGTGGCGGGAGATGACGGTGGAGGCGGCCTGGGGCCAGGGGGAGGCCGTCGTCTCCGGGCTGGTGGTCCCGGAATTCCACCGGGTGCGCCGACCGCGCCGCTCACCACCCCCGCTGCAGCGCCTCCTGGCGAGGATGCGCCTGCAGCTCGTCGAGACGGTGCCGGCCCGGCAGGACTTCCGGTGGACGGTGGACGAGTCCGGGCACGGCCTCGTCCAGCGCCCGGTGCCGCCCCACCAGCTCGGCCGGCCCTGCCTGGATCCCGAGGCGGTCCTCGAACTCTGCCGCCTGGGCCTGCGGGTGGAGGGCGCCCGTCGGGAGCCGGTGGACGTCGAGTGGGCCCGCGACTCCGATGGGCAGTTCTGGCTGCTGCAGGCCCGACCGGTCACCGCCGGCCGCGGCACGCGACGGGCCGGTCCGACGGTGTGGACCCGGCGTTTCGTCGGGGAGCGCTGGACCCGGCCGGCGACGCCCCTGGGCTGGTCGCTGATGCGCGAGCTGCTGGAGTGGTTCATCGCCTATCCCGAGACCAGCCGGCGCTACCTCGGGGGTGCCGCTCCCACCCGGATGGTCCGGTTCGCGCCCTACTTCAACGTCACCGTGTTCCGGCACCTCGCCTTCAAGCTCCCCGGCCGGCCTCCCCCCCGGTTCATGGTGGAGCTGCTGCCCGAAGACGAGGAGCGCGGCTGGCTGCGCAGCCACGCCCACCCCCCGGACCTGCGGGTGTACCGGTCGATCCTCGGCGAGACGCTGCGGGAACGCCGCTGGCAGCGCTTCCGCTGGAACCTGTTCACCAACTGGAAGGCCTGGGAGGAGCTGCGGCCCCGGCTGGACGCGGCGATCGCCGAGCTGTCCACTCCGATCCGCTCGACGGCCGACGCGCTGGCCCGGACCCGGCGCTGCGAGGCGCTGGCCCGGGAATACGTCAAGGTCCACATCTGCAGCCTGCTGTTCGCCAACATCTGGTACCAGCTCGCCGAGGCCGCGCTGAACCGGGCCGGGCACGCCCGGCGGGTGGGGGTGCTGCTGAACCCCCCGGCCGACAGCCCCACGGTGCAGACCAACCGGGCGCTGTGGCGGTTGGGTCGGGGTGCGCTGTCCCTCGACGAGTTCCTGGCCGAGTACGGGCACCGGGCCGACGGGGCCTGGGAGCTGTTCTCGCCGCGCTGGTGCGAGGACCCCGAGCGGGTCCGGGCGCTGGCGGCGGCCATCGCCGACCAGCCCGACCCCGGGATCGCCGCCCGTGCCGCCCACGCGGCGGCGGACCGGGAACTGCAGCAGGTCCACGGCCTGGCGCGGGCCGTCACCGTCCTGGCCCGGCGCTACCTCGCGTTGCGGGAGGAACAGCGGTTCACCTTCGACCGCCTGGCCTGGCAGTGGAAGCGGGCCTGGCTGTGGCTGGAGGACAGCGCCGGGCTGTCCCTCCGATTCCTGGAGGCGGCGGAGGCCCGCAGCTTCTTCGACGGGGAACTCTCCCGGGACCGGGCCGAGGAGCTCATCACCCGTCGCCGGGCGGAATGGGAGGCCGAGCTGCGGCGCCGCGCCGAGGGCGACGAGCCGCCGGTGTTCATCATCGGGGATGCGGCGGCCGAGGCCGAGCTGCCGGCTCACCAGCGCCTCGAGGGCATGGGGATCTCCAGCGGGGTCGTCACCGGGCCGGTCCGGGTCGTTCGCAGCCTGGAGGACGCCCACCGGCTGCGCCCGGGCGACATCCTGGTGACCCGGGCGACGGACCCGGCCTGGACGCCGCTGTTCCTCAACGCCGCGGGGCTCGTCATGGAGCTGGGGGGGATGCTCTCCCATGGCGCGGTCGTGGCCCGCGAGTACGGGCTGCCGGCCGTGGTCAACGTCACCGACGCCACCCGCCGGCTCCACGACGGGCAGACCGTCACCCTCGACGGGCGACGGGGCATCGTGTGGATCCGCTGACCGGCCCGGCCGGGATCAGCCCACGAACTGCTCGATGCTCCGCTGGAACTCGATCCGGTCGACGAGATCGGTCAGGTAGTCGTGGGAATCGCTGTTCCAGACCAGCACCGGGGAGAGGTCGTAGCGGGCGATCCACTCGTCGTAGAGGTCGTTGAGCCGCCGGATGTACCGCGCCGGGATGTCCTGCTCGCTGGGGCGCCCCCGCTGGCGGATCCGGCGCCGCGTCGCCCGCACCGAGCAGCGCAGGTAGATCATCAGGTCGGGCGGCTGCAGGGCCTGGCGCATGGAGTGGTACAGCTCCATGTAGGTCTGGTAGTCGCGCTTGCTGATCTTCCGGGCCCGGTAGAGGTTCGTGCAGAAGATCTCGGCGTCCTCGTAGATGGACCGGTCCTGGACCACCGTCCGGGTCCGGGCGTGGAGCTGCATGTGCAGCCGGAACTTGTGGGTGAGGAAGTAGAGCTGGCTGTGGAACCCCCACGCCTTCATGTCCTTGTAGAAGTCGTCGAGGTAGGGGTTGTCCATGAACGGTTCGTAGACCGGCTCGAACCCGTAGGTCTTGTGGAGGAACTCCACCATGCTGGTCTTGCCCACGCCCATGTTGCCGGCGATGGCGATGAACTTGTGGGGGGACCCGCTCACAGCTCGACCCTCCCCTGGTTGCCCCAGGCGTCGGTGACGATGGCGGCGACGGCGTCGGCCGGCGGATCCACCGAAAACACCGACCAGCCGCTGCTGACCGTGGCGTCCACCTCGGCGATCTCGGTGCTGCCGTCAGCCCGCTCCCACTGCAGGGTGGGGTCCAGCAGCGGGTTGGCACCGTGGCTGCTGCCGTCGAGGTCGACCAGGCGCCAGCCCCAGGGAGGGGCCTCGATCGCCGCCGAGACCCGGCCGTCCTCCACCACCACCGACACGTCGGCCGGCAGCAGCTCGAAGGGCTCGGTCGTCAGCTCGTAGCCCTCGGCCGGCCAGGGCCAGGTCGAGGCTTCGCCGGTGGCCCGGGCCCCGGTGATCCGCAGGCGGTAGGTTCCCAGCGGCAGCCCCGCCCGCTCCTCGCCTCCCCACCGGACCGGCTGCCAGGCCGCCCACCAGGTGTGGGACTGGTCGGCCTCGGGCGGGTACAGGGGATCGGGCTGCCAGGCCACCAGGACATCCGTCAGGTCGGAACCGACCTCCCGGCCGCTCCGGGTCTGCAGCGGCACCCAGGTCTCCCCGTCCAGCCGCTCCACGACGACCCGGGGGGAGTCGACCATCGGGTCGCCGCCCTGCCAGGCGACCTGGACCACGTCCTGCACCCGGCGCACCGTGTCGGGCGGAGCGATCTCGACGGCGAGGCCGGCGT
>RFKJ01000609.1 GCA_003694325.1 Deltaproteobacteria bacterium | reverse complement strand
GCGCATCGTCCGCGCCGCAGCGCGAGTGATCGGCCGGCGGGGCTACGACCGCGCCAGCATGGGGGAGGTGGCCCGGGAAGCGGGCGTCAGCAAGGGGTTGCTGCACTACCACTTCGCCAGCAAGGAGGACCTGCTGCTCGAAGCCCAGCGGGTCACCTTCCGCCAACTGCACCAGCGCTTCACCGAGCGCGCCCGGCAGGGGCAGGGGGGGCTCGATGCCGCGCTGGAGGCACTCGATGCCATGTGGCGGACGGTGCGCGAGCTGCGGGGCGGGGCGCCGTTCATCGTCGAGACCCTGGCCCTGGCCAGCCACGACGGCGACCTGAACCGGCGCGTCGCCAACTTCTACCAGGAGAGCACCCAACTCCTCGAAGACGCCATCCGAGCGGTGTTTGCCGACGAACTGGACAGCCTGGCCGTCAGCCCCGACCGGATGGCCGTGCTGATCCGGGTGCTGCTCGAAGGGTTGACCGTCGAGCTGGCCCAGGCCCGCACCGAGGAGGAGCGCCAGCGCGTCGACCAGGCCTACCTCGACTTCCGGGCCCTGTTCCAACGGTTCGTGCTGACCGGGCAGCCCATGCCTGCCCCCGACCTTACACTGTTCGACCAGGACGAGCTGACCCCGGTGCCGCTCCCCTGGTGACGCCGCAACGGCCGGATGTCCCTGCCGCCGCCCTCCCGTGCCGTTGGCGGCCTGCCTCGTCCCTGGCTCCGTCCGTCCCGGCTCCCACGGGCAAAGAACCGCCGAGCCCGATAGACCCTCCTCCCCGAATCGCCCGGAGCATCGGGTTCCTCGCCCCGCCGCCCGGGTGGCCCCCCATCGTCCCGCCTCCCATCGATTGGAGCCTCCCATGACATCCCGACACGAGGACATCGAGGTCAGCTACAGCGTCTCGAACGACTTCTTCAAGCTCTGGCTCGACCGGAACATGCACTACACCTCGGCCAGCTTCCTGACCGGGGACGAGACCCTGGAACAGGCCCAGGAGCAGAAGGCCGAGATCCTGCACGACTACGCCGAGATCACGCCCGACAGCCTGGTCCTCGACATCGGCTGCGGCTGGGGATCCTTCCTCGAATTCCTGGTGACGAAGAAGGGGGTGAAGGAAGCGCACGGCGTGACCCTGTCCACCGAGCAGCTCAAGTGGATCGAGGACAAGAAGCTGCCCCAGATCAAGGCGTGGCTGCAGGACTTCAACGAGTGGGAACCCGGCTGGCAGTACGATGCCATCGTCTCCATCGAGATGGTCGACCACATCTGCTCCCCGGCCCAGGCTCGCCAGGGGCGGGCCGTGGCCCTGTACCGCGAGTACTTCCGGCGCGTCCACAAGCTCCTCAAGCCTGGGGGGGTGTTCGCCTGCCAGGCCATCCTCTCCGACCGGGTGCCGCGGAACCGCAAGGACCTCGAGGACCTCGCCTTCACCGCCGACATCATCTTCCCCGGTGGCCGCAACCCCCGCCTGGAGGAGCTGATCATGGCGGTGCGCCCCTACTTCGAGGTGGAGGAGCTTCGGACCCAGCGCACGAGCTACCGCCGGACCACCCACGCCTGGTGGGAGGCGCTGAAGGCCCACGAGGACCACATCCGGGCCACCTGGGGCGACCAGGTCTACGAGGACTACGACCGCTACCTGGGCACCTGCGTCAAGGCCTTCGACAACTACTGGAGCAGCGACGTGCAGATGAAGCTCCGCTGGTGCCCGGCCTGAACCCGGCCACCTTCCGTTGTTCGGACAGCCACCGACCGAACGACGGACGGCATCCAGAGCGGTGCGCGACCCCGAACGGTGCAACCCCGAACCATGCTCGATCCCGGGCCGCCGTTCGTGGCGACACCGAGAAGGAACGGGGGGCGCGTCCCTGGTGCGCAGGGATCGCGCCCTCCTCTCCGGTAGCACCGACGGGTTCCGAGGCCCCGGGCCCTCCTACCGGGCGCAGGTGCCCTGGACGGGCAGCAGCACCTCGTGGGCCATCTCGTCTCCGCCCCGCTGCCAGATGCGCACCGCGCCGCCATCCAGCAGGTCGAGCCGCATGCCGTGCAGGCGCCCGGCATCGTCCTCGACCGTCAGCCAGATGCCGCCCGCCCCGGGGGTGCTGGCCACCACCCGGTACCGGATGTCCGAGCGGATCAGCACGGGTGTCGACCCGGTGGTCGACAGCCTCAGGCCGGACGCCATGCAGGGGTCGCCGTCGCTGTTGAAGTCGCGGTCGGCCACCGGGGCCAGGGCACCCAGGTCCAGGGCGTCGGGGCCGCACCGGTCGACGGGTTCGTGCAGGTGCTCGACGACGACATCATCGACGCTGGCCAGGCGCACCCCCTCGGATAGCAGCCGGTGGCCGCCCTTCATCCGGATGATGCCGGGGTCGGTGGTGTCCTCGACGCGGATGCGTCCTCCCTGCTGCAGGTCGATGGTCAGCCCTCCGTCGTCCTCGATCGTGAGCGCGGTGCCGATCAGCTCGGCGCGGTCGTCCCCTCGACCGACGATGATGTGTCCCCCATCCCGCACCTCCACCGTCAGCACCGCGTCGTCGCAGGGGATCCGCACGACCGGGTGGGTGTCCTCCACCTGGACCATCTCCCAGGTGCCCATCAACCAGGGCGGCAGGATGAGCGCCATCGGCTCGGGTGGTGGGGCCTGGGCCTCCGGGTCATCCCCCAGGCCACAGCCCAGGGCCAGGGCGGCGAACAGGATTCCAACGGCGACGGTTCGGTGGGTCACGGGCGGCGGCCTCCGGAGCGCGCCCACTAATTCGGGTGGCCGCCCCCGGCGCCCGGGCCGGTCATGCTCCCGGCAGCAGCAGCCGGCGCGCGAGGACCTCGCCGGTGAACCGGGCCCGGAGGTAGAAGCCGCGCGGGCTGGTGCGCACCCACTCGGCCTCCTCGTCCAGCGCCCACACGAGGTGATCCCCGTGGGCTCCCTTGGGGCGGAGCTGGAGGGCGCGTCCCCGCCGGGCGTCGAGCTGCCAGACCCGCCCCATGTCGATGAGTTCGGTCAGCTCTTCATAGTCGGCCCGCAACACCGCCTCCTCGTCGGCGTCGGGGGTCCACAGGACCGGGCTGCCCACGATGCGATCCGCCGGCCCGCTCCCCCGAGGGCTGACCAGCGGGATCCACAACACCCGGGCCAGCTTCTTGTAGACCCAGGACCGTCGCCACTGCCGGGGCATCGTGCCATCCAGGGGGGCGGTGCAGACGTAGGTGCTCTCCCGAGGCCGGCCCCGCTCATCGACCGGGATCGACTTCAGCTCGACGCCGAGGTCGGGAAAGTCGGGCAGGGCCCGGCTGCTCGCGGTGGCGCCGAGCGCCTGCTCGAGCACCAGCCCGGCCCAGCCCTTGGCGCGCCGCAGGTCCTGGGGGACCTGGATGCGCCGCTCCGCCGCCAGCCGCCCGAGCGTCAGGCCAGCCAGCCTGCGCGCCCGGTCGACGAGTTCGGCTTCGTCGCGGGGAGGTGGGGGTGGGGGAACGAATTGCACGGCAGGGCCTCGAACCGGGCGTTCAGGGACTACCCTGGTCGGGCAGGGCCGGCGCGCTTCCTGGAGGGACCGATGCAGATACTCCGTTCCACCCTGTGCGTCCTGCTGCTCGTGGCCTGCGGAGACAAGGGCGACAGCGGCGGCAGCGCCGACGGCGGCAGCGCCGACGGCGGAAGCAGCGACGGAGGCGCCATCGACGGCGGCAGCGCCGACGGCGGAAGCGGCGACGGCGGAAGCGGCGACGGCGGCGGCG
>RFKJ01000608.1 GCA_003694325.1 Deltaproteobacteria bacterium | reverse complement strand
GGGGATGACACGCCACCGGGGGCGGGCGCCCCGGAGCGGGTGGCGTGGCCGGGGGCTCAGCCCTTGCCGAGCTGGCGGCGGATGTGCTTGGCGTCCACTTCGGCCAGGACGCCCGGCTGGCGCAGCCGGCGCTTGGTCTTCTTGGACAGCTTCTCCTGGATGTGCCGCATCTTGGCGTGCTTGAAGCGCACCTTGCCGCTGCCGGTCAACCGGAAGCGCTTCTTGGCCCCGGAGTGGGTCTTCATCTTGGGCATCGGGTTCTCCTGGCTGCCGCTCACTTCCTCGGGGCGAGGATCATGAACATCTGGCGGCCTTCCATGTTGGGTCGGGTCTCGATCTGGGCGATGTCCTCGCAGTCCTTGGCGATCTGCATGCACCGTTCCTCGCCGATGTTGCGATGGGCCATCTCCCGGCCGCGGAAGCGGACCGTCACCTTGACCTTGTCACCGGCCTGGAGGAAGCGGCGGGCGTGCTTGAGCTTGACTTCGTAGTCGTGGACATCGGTCTTCGGGCGGAGCTTGACCTCCTTGACCGTCTGCTGCGACTGCTTCTTGCGGGCCGCCGATTCCTTCTTGCTCTTTTCGTACTTGATCTTGCCGTAGTCGCCGAGGCGGCAGACGGGGGGGCGGGCATTGGGGGCGACCTCGATGAGGTCCAGGCCACGTTCCCGAGCAAGACGGATGGCGTCTTCGGTCATGAATTCGCCGAGCTTGTTGCCCTCCTGGTCGATGATCAGGACGCGCGGCGAGCGGATCCGGTCGTTGACGCGCGGGCCTGTGGGCTCTGGCTCACGAAGACGTCGGCCTCTCCGAGGGGGTCGGCGCAAGCTCTCTCCGAGTGAAGGGATGAGGGGGAGGCGGCGTGGGGACCGCTCGGGAGAAGCCCGGTCCCCCCAGCGGGGCTGGGGGGACCGGGAGAGGTGGTAGGCGCGGGCGGATTTGAACCGCCGACCCCCGCCGTGTCAGGACGGTGCTCTCCCACTGAGCTACGCGCCTGTGGGGCCCCGCGGGCTTAATTCCAGCCCTCCGGGGCGTCAAGCGAGGTCGGGGACGAAGTGGGGTCGATGGCGGCCACGAGCCCGGGGGCCAGGCCGGTGGCGGCCTCCAAGGGGGAACATGGCGCGCCCCCCGCGGCGACGAGGCTGGTGACCCCGCCGGCGTCGGGGTGGACACCGCACGGGGTGAACAGCCGGTAGACCGACAGGTCGACGTCGATGTTCAGGGCCAGGCCGTGCATGGTGCGGCCCCGCGCCACGTGCAGGCCGACCGCGCAGATCTTGTCCCGTCCCACCCACACCCCGGGCAGGCCCGGTCGCCTGGCCGCGGTGAGTCCCCGGGTCGCCAGCCAGGCGATGACGGCCTCCTCCAGCCGGTGGACGAGGTCCCGGACGCCGATGCCGCGCCGGCCGACGTCGATCAGCAGGTAGGCCACGAGCTGGCCGGGGCCGTGCCAGGTGGCCAGGCCACCCCGCTCGGTGCGGACCACCGGGATGCCGCGGCCCGCGAGCGCCGCCACGTCCAGCCCGTCCACCGGGCGTCGACCGGTGGTCACCACCGGCTCGTGTTCCAGCAGCCAGATCTCCTCGTCCACCTCCCCGCGGCCGAGGGCCTCGCGGTGGGCGCGCTGCCGGGCGGCGACGGGTTCGTAGGGCTGGCGCCCCAGCCACCGGCACCTCACGGCGGCTCCTCGCGAAACACCGCGCTGTTGCGGTACATCTCCAGCCACTCGCCGGCCAGCACGCTCAGCGTGGCGGTCACCGGGATGGCGAGGAGCATGCCCCAGATCCCCAGCAGGCTGCCGCCGACGATCAGGGCGATGATCACGACGAGCGGGTGGAGGCCGACCTGGTCTCCGACCACCTTGGGCGTCAGCAGGTATCCCTCGATGGCCTGGACCACGCCGAAGACGATCAGCACCCAGAGCAGGTGCAGGTCCACGCCGTACTCCACCACCGCCATCAGGCTGGCCAGGGCGATGCCCACCAGGGTGCCCAGGTAGGGGATGATGAACAGCGCGCCGGACAGCAGGCCGATGGACCAGGGCAGGTCGATGCCGGCGATCCACAGGCCCAGGCTGTAGAGCACGCCGAGGATGGCGCAGACGGTGAGCTGTCCCCGGACGAAGGCCGACAGGCGCCGGTCCACCTCGTGGGCCACCCGGCCCACCCGGGGGCGCAGGCGCGGCGGCACCAGCTCGCCGATGCTGTGCAGCATCCGGTCCCAGTCGCGCAGCAGGTAGAAGGCGAACAGCGGGAGGAGGGTGAGGTTGAGGGCGGCGTTGATCACCCCGAGCCCCCGGGTGAACAACCCCCGGACGGCCTCGGAGGCGGTGCCCTGGATCCGTGGCAGGGCCTGCTCGATCCAGATCGGGGTCTGCTCCTGCAGGCTGGCCACGTCGACGGGGATGGTGACCCCGGTGGTCGTCTCGACCCACGCCGCGATGGGGGCGATGCGGGTGTCCAGGGTGGCGAAGAAGTCGCGGAGCAGCAGGCCGATCTCGCCGAGCTTGCGGACGAAGGGCGGCACCAGGACGAGGACGATCACCCCGCCGATGAGGACGAAGTTGACCAGCACCACGCCGATGCCCAGCTCGCGGGACATCCCCCGGGCCTCGAAGCGATCGACGAGGGGATCGAGGAGGTAGGCGAGGCCGGCGGCCGCCACCAGGATGGCGAAGACCGGCCACAGCAGCCACAGCAGCGCGCCCCCCAGGACGAGGAAGCCGAGACCCCAGGCCAGGCGGGGGAGCCAGACCGACTGGAGGCCCGGAGCGGGCGGTGGAGGCGGGACCTCCCCGGGGGGCCGGCCCGGCGGGGGCGGCCG
>RFKJ01000047.1 GCA_003694325.1 Deltaproteobacteria bacterium | reverse complement strand
TCGTCAGCCCGATGTCCCGGGGCGAGCTGCGCCAGCTCCGGGCGATGATGGCCGGCCAGGGGTTCCGGTCGGCGGATGGGGCCATCGACTACGCCGCCAGCCTGTCGACGCTCGACGCGCCCCTGCTGGTCATCGCCGGCCGCGGGGACCGGGTCGCGCCCCCCGACCGGGTCGCGCCCTACCATGACCTCGCCGGGAGTGCCGACAAGGAGCTGGTCATCGCCAGCCGGGCCAACGGCTTCACCCACGACTACGGGCACCTCGACCTCGCCATCGGCGACTCCGCCGCCGCCGAGATCTACCCGCGGATCATCGACTGGTTCGAGGGGCGGTGGCCCTGAACCCGGCGCCGGTCAGCGCCGACGCCGAGCCAGCCCCAGCAGTCCGACCATCGACAGCCACGCCCCGGTGGCCAGGCCGCCGGTACCGTCGCAGCCGCAGCCGCCCGGCTCCTCGTCCCCCCCGCCGGTGTCGGCGTCGGCCTCCGGCGCCTGCAGGCCGCACTCGGCGAGGGTGTCGGCCGTCCCGATGCAGAAGTCGAAGGCGATGGAGCTGTCGGCCACCCGCGGCTGGGTCATGAGGATGATGTAGGACCCGGCATCCAGGTCGGCCAGCTCGGTGACCGCCCCCTCGCCATCGGGCCACCAGGTGGCCACCGCGTCGGAGACCGGCCCGTCCCGCTCGCCGGGGTGGACCGCCACGTACAGGCCCGTGCTGTCGTCGACGATGCCCATGTACAGGGGGCCGCCGGCGTGCTGCACCCGCACGTAGACCGTGGCCAGCGGGTAGACCCGCTCGTCGTCGACGATGTTGTAGTCCTCGATGGACAGCGGCACCTCGGTCAGTTCCTCGGCGAAGGGGTAGCTGTCCATGGCCCCGGCGTGGTCCCCGGTCGCCAGGTTCCAGGTCACGAACTGCACCCAGGAGTCGGCCAGGGTGCTGCCCTGGGCCTCGATGGCCACCGCCAGGCTCTCGAGGTCGGCGTCGCCCCCCCGCTCGGCAAGCTCCTCCAGCAAGGCCACCATCGTCTGCGGACCCAGGGCCAGGTCCAGGAAGGAGAAGTACAGGCCGGTGCCGTATTCCCAGCCGGTGAAGGCGCCGCTGGGAGGCCGATCCAGCGACCGGTCGGGCTCCTCCAGGTAGCGGTCGCACCAGGCCAGGAAGTCGCTCGACTGCGGGTCGAACAGGTACTCGCCCCACATCGCCGTGCCTTCCGACAGCCACCCGGGCAGGTCGTCGGTGTAGGCGAACTGCACGCCGTGGAACAGCTCGTGGCTGGTGAGCACCTCGACGGCGTGGTGGAGGTCGGCGTAGCCGTAGCCGGAGAAGTCGTTTTCGATGGCCATGTAGCCGGAGCACACGCCCCCGCTGCAGGTGTCGGTGACGAACTGTCCATCCCCGACCCCGCCGAAATCGACGAGGTAGAAGTCGAGGGCGTAGCTGCCGCCCAGCGGCTCCAGGCCCATCTCATCCTCGCCGAGCGGCAGGCGGAACCCGGTCTGCTGAAACAGCAGCAGCACGTCCTCGGCCGTGGCCGCCACGTCCTGCACGAAGTCGGGGATGTCGTCGCCGTCTTCGCTGTCCAGGATGGTCCGGGTGGGACCGTCCACGCTGTAGTGGACCCGCACCAGGCCGGCCGGACCGTCGTAGTACTCCACGACGTCGGACTCATCGTAGGCGTGGGCGCCCACGAGGTCGGTGGGACGCGCCGCCCGGGCCACCGACGGGGTGGCCGCCGCGACGGCCACGAGCAGCCCGAGGCCCGGCCGTACCGGCCGCCGACGGTGTGCCGGTCGGGTCACTGCAGCTTCCGCCAGCGGATGGTGATGATCGCGCTGTTGCTGCCCGGCACGCCGTTGTTGTTGCAGTCCTCCTGGCCGGACTCGTAGTAGGCTTCCACCACCATCTTGATGATGCTGCCGTCGCTGGTCCGGAGCAGGAAGGGAACCATCGTGGTGGCGACGCAGTTGGGGTACTCCCACCACGGACCGAGGACGACGCTGGGGCTGCCCTCCAGCCCGGAGCTGTCGTTGATGAAGGTGCAGTCGTCGGTGTAGAAGTCGTCGGCCTGGAAGTCGCTGTCCTCGATCCCGTCCGGCACCGCGTCGATCGAGTCGTAGGTCGCCTCCAGCAGGGGGATGGCCCCGACACAGCCCGGTCCCGAGTCCCCCCCGTTGACCCGGATGATGTAGCGACGCAGCGACAGGTCCCAGGTCAGGTCGTCGAGCGCGGCTTCGTCGTCGATCTTGACCTTCTCGGCGCCACCGTCGGTGAACCGCACGTAGACCCAGGGGTTGGTCGAGGCGCTGTTGTAGCCGCCGGCGCTGGCATCGATGACGGTCACGTAGTCATCGCCGTCGGTGGTCGTGGTGACCGCGCCGTCGCTGACCTCGTCGTCCTGCAGGGAGAGGTCGGTGATCAGGTCGTCCTCGCAGGCGGGGGGGTCGGGCACGCAGTCCCCGGCCGCGCCACCGTCGGTGGCGGCTCCGTCGGCCGCGCCGCCGTCGGCCGCGCCACCGGTGTCGTCGCCCTTGTCGCCGCAGGCAAGGCCCAGCCCGAGAGCCAGGGGAAGGATGAGGGAGAGGGGGGAGGCCATGCGTCTCCTCGCTGGCTGATGTCAGGGCCGAGGGCGGCCGGACCATCCGGTCACCCCCGTCGATATCGCCGCATAACCGGCGCGGACCACCGATCGGGCCGGTTACGATGCGACCATGTTCTCCGCCCTGTTCTCCGGCCTGATCCCTGCCCTGCTGCCCATCGCCCTGTCGGCCCCCGCGTCCGCCGCCCCCCTGTCGATCCTCCCGGACCAGCCGCCGACCCCGGTGTCGGC